>JAHZHM010000321.1 GCA_019420265.1 Clostridiales bacterium | reverse complement strand
CAAACATGAACGGGAAGAACAAAAAGGCGCTGTTGCTATGCGGGCTGTTTTTGGCGGTGATCGCGGCGGGCTATGCAAACTATGCCATTACCGCGAAAAAGGCGGGAGACGACGGCTCCAAAAAAGTCAGTGCAGAGGTTCAGGATGGGGAGACGGTGGATGTATTTGCCAGCTTCAAGAACGAGCGCGAGAGCAGCCGGGCCAGCGAGCTGAGCTATATCGAATCGGTTGTGAGCAGCGCAGAAGCAGATGAGGCAACCAAATCCAAGGCCCAGGAGCAGAAACTTGCCATGGTGGCGAATATGGAATCCGAGCTGCTAAGCGAGGGCATCATTGAAACCAAGATGGGTGTCAGCGCGGTAGTGGCTATCTCGGGGGATTCGGTCAGCGTCGTCGTCGATAAAGAGGTGCTTTCCGAAGCGGAGGTTACGCAGATCGCCGAGATCATCAGAACGTAGACGAATAAAGCCTCTGAAAATATCAAAATCATGCCAAAAGCCTGAAAGATTGCGCTGCAAAAGTTGTATTGCGGCCAAGGATGTGCTATAATGATGCAAAAATAGTTTGGGAGGGAAACTTCTGTGAGTGAGAAAGATTTGATTACCCAAGAAAAAAGCGGCACGATTACGTTTGCAAACGATGTTTTAGAGATTATTGTCGGGGTGGCGGCCAGCGATATTCAGGGTGTTGCCGGAATGAGCGGCGGCATCAAAGACGGCATTGTCGAGATGCTGGGCCGGAAGAACTTCACAAAGGGCATTAAAGTCAGCAAGGATGAGCAGGGTGTCGTGAGCGCGGAAATCCAGATCATTGTGGATTACGGCGTGAAGGTGCCGGAAGTCTGCGCGAATATCCAAAACAGCGTCGCAACGGCCCTCGAGACCATGACGGGCCTGCCGGTTGGCGCAATCAACATCCTGGTGCAGGGCGTGCGCTTCAAGGAAGAGGAGAAGCCTGCTCTGGAGGAAGAAGAGAACGACTAATTTTTTGCATATTCATAAGATAACCCAGCTTTGCGATGCTTTTTTAGGCATCGCAATTGCTGCTTTGTGGAGGTAGCGCTGTGAAAATGGGCGTAGGAACCCGAATTGTTTTTACCATTTTTCTGCTGGTTGTGATGGCTCTTTGTGTGGCCATCATTTTGGCGTCTTTCGGCGCTTTTGCTCAGGCGGATTTAATCGCGCTTTGGGAAGGATTTTTAAACACCGGATATAAATATATCTGGGCGGCGGCAGCGCTGGTGCTGTTTCTTGTGGCGCTCTGCCTGATGTTTTTTGGCATCCGCTCCAAAACGCCGGAGCCCCGGGCAGTTGTGCTGGAAGCGGGGCTGGATAGCAGCGTCAGCATCACGCTGGATGCACTGCGGGAGCTGGCAGCCCGCTATTTGAAGGATGTTTCTGGCGTTATCACCAATAAAATTCATTTGCGTGCGGCAGAAGAGAAAAGCGTGCATTTAAAGTTGGAGCTTTCTGCGCGGCCGGAGCTGGAAATTCCAGAGAGCGTTCGGAAGATTACGGCGGAAATTAAGGAGTATATGGAAAAATACTCCGGAATCGAGGTTTCGCATGTGGAAATCTCCATGCAGCCGCTGAAGCAAAACCAGAATAGCTAGGCGGAAGGCAGAATGAACAGTTTTTTGGAGTTTCTAAAGAAGCATTGGAGCACAGTAGCCGGCGCGGCAGGAGGCCTTATCTTGGGCATCTTGTTTTTGACCATCGGTTTTTTCCAGACTTTGCTGCTGGTTGTGCTTTCGGTTGCCGGAGGGTGCATTGGTGCGTTTCCGGCGGTGCGCCAGGTCATCTGCTCCTGGTTTAAGGCTCTCTTTGAACATAGAAATTCGTAAACCGGGAGGATGGCATGAGCAGAAGGCGTGCAAGGGAAGTTGCGATGTGCTTGCTTTATGAGAGAGAAATCAATCTGGAGCCGGCGGAAGATACGATAAAAGAGATGAGCGATGTGCTGCACAGCGATCGCTTGGAAGAGCGAAATTGCCAGTATATTGACGATGTGCTTGCGGCGTTTGAGCAGAGCCGGGAGGAGATCGACGCTTCTATTTCCAAGTTTTGCGTATCCTGGAAGATCGAGCGGCTCTCCAGAGTGGATATTTCCATTCTGCGCCTGGCGGTGATCGAGATGTAC
>JAHZHM010000320.1:9328-14231 GCA_019420265.1 Clostridiales bacterium | reverse complement strand
CACGGATGAGATGATCGAGATCGGCATTTTGGCCTTTGAGATGGCGCTGGAGGAAAAGACGCCGGCGCAGCTGGCCGCGCTGAAGGAGCAGTTCTCGCATAAAAAGGCCAAAGAGAGCGCGGTGGATCAGGAAGCGCAGAGCCCGGAGGCAGAGCAGGCATGAACCGCCAGCAAGCCTATCGGCAGCTCAAGCAGGCGCTGGCGCATTTGGGGCCGGGCGAAGCGGAGGCAGAGGCCAGAGAAGCGCTGGAAGTGCTTTGCAGCGTTTCTATGCAGGATTTGCTGCTTGCGCCGGGTGAGGAGCTGGATGAAAAGCAGACGCTGGCCTTGCAGGAGCTGGCCTGCCGCAGAAAGGCGGGAGAGCCTTTGGCCTATCTGCTTGGGAGCCGGGCATTTTATGGGATGCGCTTTGCTGTTTCCCAGGCGGTGCTCATTCCCCGGCAGGAGACCGAACTGCTGGCCGAGCGCTGCATTGAAATCATCCAAAGAAAGAACCTGAAAACTGCGCTGGATCTCTGCACGGGCAGCGGATGCATCGCCATTTGCCTGGCAAAGCACACGGCGGCCGCTGTATCCGCCTCGGATATCAGCCGAGATGCGCTGGCAATCGCCCAGGGCAACGCAGAAAAATTGGGCGCAGATGTGCATTTTTTTGCGTCGGATTTGCTGGAAAAAGCGCAGGGGCCGTATGATCTCATCGTCAGCAATCCACCCTATATTTCGGATGCCGAGTATGCGGCCATCGATGCGGGCGTGCGGGAGCAGGAGCCGGCATTGGCACTGCGCGGCGGAGCGGATGGACTAACATTTTACCGGCGCATCGCCCAGCAGGCGCCAAAATACCTCGCCGAAGGCGGGCAGCTGGCGCTGGAAATCGGCTATGAGCAGGGCGAGGCAGTTTGCCGCTTGCTTGCAGAACAAGGCTTTGATAGAATAGAACTGGCGAAAGATTATGCCGGGCTAGACCGAATGGTCTTTGCAGAAAAGGGCCCGGCTTGGGAGTAGAATCGATGTTTGAAAAACTGGAATCCATTAGAAAAAGATATGAAGAGCTTTCGGCGGAGATCTCCAAAAGCGAGGTGATCGCCAACCAGGAACTTTGGCGCAAGCTGATGAAAGAACACGCAGATCTGGAGGAGATCGTCTCGGCCTACGAGGCGTATCTTTCCATGCAGGCAGAGCTGCCCGAGCTGCGGGAGATGCTCAAAACCGCGGATGATGCGGAGCTGCGCGAGATGGCACAGGAGGAGATTGCCACTCTGGAAGAGAAGATGCAGAAAGCCGAAGAGGAGCTGAAATTCCTGCTCATCCCCAAAGACCCGAACGACGGCAAAAACGTCATCCTGGAGATCCGCGCGGGCACGGGCGGCGATGAGGCTTCGCTTTTCGGCGCGGATCTACTGCGCATGTATACCCGCTATGCCGAGCGGCATGGCATGAAGATGGAGACGCTCTCCTCGAACATGACCGAGCTTGGGGGCGTGAAAGAAATCGTCGTGCTCATTTCGGGCAAGAATGCGTTTTCCCGCCTGAAGTACGAGAGCGGCGTGCACCGGGTGCAGCGCGTTCCCGAGACGGAATCGGGCGGCCGCATCCATACCTCTGCGGCGACGGTGGCCGTGCTGCCCGAGGCGGAGGAAGTGGACGTGAAAATAAACCCGGGCGATCTGCGCATCGATATTTACCGTGCTGGCGGGCATGGCGGCCAGGGCGTCAACACGACGGACTCGGCCATCCGCATCACGCACCTGCCCACCGGCCTGGTGGTAACCTGCCAGGACGAGCGTTCCCAGCTGAAAAACAAAGAGCGGGCCATGAAGGTGCTCATGAGCAAACTATATGATAACGCGCTCACAGAAGCGGCCAGCGAGCAGGCGGAAAACCGGCGCAGCATGGTGGGCAGCGGAGACCGCAGCGAGCGCATCCGCACATACAACTTCCCCCAAGGCAGAGTGACGGATCACCGCATCGGCCTCACGCTCTATAAGCTGGATGCGTTTATCGACGGCGATATGGACGAGATCATCGATGCGCTGATTTTGGATGCAAAGGAAAAGAGCCTTTCCCAGGTGGAATAATGCGGACGAAAGTGTTTGATTTGCGGCAGGAATATGAGCAAGGGCTGGAGGCCGCGGCGCAGGAGATTGCCCAGGGTGGCCTGGTGATTTTCCCGACGGAAACGGTCTATGGCATTGGCGCAGATGCGCAAAATGTGCAGGCTGTCCGGCAGATTTTTGCCGTCAAAGGCCGGCCCATGGATAACCCGCTCATCGCGCACGTCTGCGAAATGAGCCAGGTTTACGAGGCGGCCGAGCTTTCACCATTGGCGGAAAAACTGCTGGATGCCTTCTGGCCAGGGCCGTTTACCGCGGTGCTGAAAAGCCGGGGGCTGCTGCCGAGCGAGGTTTCGGCGGGGCTGCCCACCGTGGCGCTGCGCATGCCCAGCGATCCCGTGGCGCGCGAGCTCATCCGCCGCAGCGGCAAACTCATCGCCGCGCCTAGCGCAAATCTTTCGGGCAAGCCCAGCGGGACGACCGCGGCGGATGTCGCGGCGGATTTCGATGGCCTGGTCCCCATCATTTTAGATGGCGGGCCTGCGGCGGTGGGGCTGGAATCCACCGTCTGCGATCTGACGGGAGAAGTGCCCGTCATCCTGCGGCCGGGCGGCATCACGGCAGAGATGATCCGCCGGGAATGCGGCGCTGTGGAAATTTCCCATGCTGTGCTGCATGGCCTTTCTCGGGGAGAGGCGGCGGCTTCTCCCGGCATGAAATATAAGCACTATGCGCCCAGCGCCAAGGTTTATGTCGTGAGGGCAAAGGAAGATTCTGCCCTTGCAAAAGGCGTCAAAGCCCTGTATGATAAGAAGAGGAAGGAAGGCAAAAAAGTCGAAATTTTTTGCCTGGATGGCCATGCTGCGGCCTATGGGCAAAGAAGCGTTTGCCGGCTGGGCAAAAACCTGGAAGAGCTGGCGCAAAACCTCTTTGCCTCCCTGCGGCATGCGGATAGCCGGGGCGTGGAAGTGATTTTGTTCGAGGATGTGGGCGAGGCAGGCATGGGGCTTGCCGTGAGCAACCGCATCATTCGGGCGGCAGGCTTTGATATTTTAGAGGTATGAAAAAAGTTTTATTCGTCTGCACGGGCAACACTTGCCGCAGCCCGATGGCAGAGGCGATTTTCAATGCGCTGGCAGAGCGCGCGGCGGCGCCGATTCGGGCAGAATCTGCGGGGCTGTATGCTCTGCCGCAAAGCCCGGCTTCGAGCGAGATGCGCTTTGTGGCAGGGCAGATGGGGCTCAGCCTGGAAGAGCATCGGGCTCGGCCGCTGAACAGGCAGATGCTGGAGGAGGCAGATTTGGTTTTGTGCATGACGCAAAGCCAGGCCGAGCAGCTTGGGCGCATTTGCCCGGAGCAGCAGGAGAAAATCTGGGCGATTGGGCGCTATGCCAGAGGGCAGGGAGACGTTCCAGATCCCTTTGGCGGCAGTTTGGAAGTTTATCAGAGGTGCGCAGAGGAGCTGGAAAGACTCTGCGCGGCCATCTTAAAGAAAATAGCAGATTCATAACAGGAGGTTTTCATATGAAATTAGTCATTGGTGCGGATCACGGCGGCGTGGAGCTCAAGGCGGAGATCCGCAAATATCTGGATGCACAGGGATATGAATATCACGATGTCGGCACGTTCACCAGCGAAGCGGTGGATTACCCGGATATCGGCCAGGCCGCGGCGGAGTATCTCGCAGAGGGCAAGGCGGATCTTGGCATCATCATCTGCGGGACGGGCATTGGCATCTCCATTTCGGCCAACAAAGTGCCGGGCATTCGCTGCGCTCTGGTTTCGGATGTGTTCAGCGCAAAGCGCACCCGGGAGCATAACAACGCCAACATGATGGCGCTGGGTGCCCGCGTCATCGGGCCAGGGCTGGCCATCGAGCTGGTAGACGCTTTCCTGCATACGGATTTCCTGAAGGATGAAGCGCGCCATGTCAAGCGCGTCGAGAAAATCTCGGCCATCGAGAAAAAATATTCCCGGGAGGAAAAATAGCAATGGGGAAAGTTGTCGTCGTCGATCATCCCATGATCCAGCATAAACTCTCGTTTATGCGCTCGAAGGAGGCGGATGTCAAGGAATTCCGCGAGATGCTGGAGGAGATCTCCATGCTCATGGGCTATGAGGTGCTGCGGGATATGCCGCTGGAGGATAAGGAAATTGAGACGCCCATCTGCCGGATGACGGCCAAAGTCCTTGCCGGGCGGGCACCGGCCATCGTGCCCATTTTGCGGGCGGGCCTTGGCATGGTGAGCGGAATCTGGAAGCTGATTCCTTCGGCCAAAGTTGGACATATTGGGCTGTACCGCGATCCCGAGACGACAAAGCCCGTGGAATACTATTGCAAGCTGCCTTCGGAAATTGCAGACCGGGAGGTCATCTTGGTCGACCCGATGCTGGCCACAGGCGGCAGCGGCGCAGATGCCATCACCATGCTCAAGCAGCATGGCGCCAAGAAGATCCGGTTTATGTGCCTGATCGCGGCGCCTGAGGGCATTGAAGTGGTGCAGAAGGCGCATCCGGATGTGGATATCTACGTTGCAGCCATCGATGAACGGCTGAACGAGCACGCCTATATCGTCCCCGGGCTGGGAGACGCGGGCGATCGCATTTTCGGAACGCTGTAGCAGCGATAAAAGAGAAGGGAGCGCCCTTCTCTTTTTTTGCCGGGCGATAGGCCGCCTTTGTTGACGAACGCCCGGCTTCTTGGTATGATAAGAACGGTGTGAAAAAGAAAGACTCTAAGACAAGGAGAAAAAAACAATGTCTGGTGTAGTGGTGTTTGGCTCTCAGTGGGGAGACGAGGGCAAGGGCAGGTTTGTGGATTTCCTGGCCAAGGATGCGGATATGGTCAT
>JAHZHM010000320.1:0-9318 GCA_019420265.1 Clostridiales bacterium | reverse complement strand
TTATGCTCGGAAATAATGCGGGCCATACGGTCTATGCGAATGGCGTGGAATTCAAGCTGCGCACCATCCCTTCCGGCATTATCTCCGAGCATACAAAGTGCATCATCGGCAACGGTGTTGTCATCAACCCCAAATCCCTTTTGGCGGAGATTGAATATGTGCGGGAACGCGGCGTTTCGGCGAACAATCTGTTCATCAGCGATCGGGCGCAGGTTATCATGCCCTATCACCTGATTATGGATGGCCTTTCCGAGAAAAAACTCGGCGCTTCCAAAATCGGGACGACGGGCAACGGCATCGGCCCCTGCTATACGGATAAGGCCGCGAGAATCGGCTTCCGCATGGGCGATCTTCTGGAAGAAGAGGAGTTTGCCGCGCGTCTGAAGGCTGTTTTGGCGGAAAAGAACGAGATCATCACCAAGGTCTATGGCGGGCAGCCCCTTTGCTATGAGGAGATTTTGCAGGAATATCTCGCCTATGGCCAGGCCATGAAGGATCGCATCTGCGATACTTCCCTTATGGTCTATGAATACATGAAGCAGGGCAAGAACCTGCTCTTCGAGGGCGCCCAGGGCATGCTGCTGGATATCGACTACGGAACGTATCCCTATGTCACTTCCTCGCACCCGACGGCCTCGGGCGTGGGCATTGGCGCGGGCGTCGGCCCGCAGGCAGTGGATAAAGTGCTGGGCATCGTCAAGGCGTATACCACCCGCGTGGGCGAGGGCCCGTTTACGACCGAGCTGTTCGACGATGTCGGCCAGGCCATCCGGGATCGGGGGCATGAATACGGCACGGTTACCGGCCGTCCCCGGCGCTGCGGCTGGCTGGATCTCGTCATCCTGCGCTTTGCGGCCAGAGTCGGCGGCATCACGGATTTCGCCGTCTCCCGCATGGATACGCTGGGCGGCTTTGATACGGTGAAAATCTGCACGGGCTATGAGCTGGATGGCCAGGTTTACGACAACTACCCTGCCTCCCTCAAGCTGCTCTCCCGGATGAAACCCATCTACAAGGAGTTCCAGGGCTGGAGCAGCGATCTTTCGGCAGTCCGCAAATTTGAGGATTTGCCCAAAGGCGCGCAGGATTATATCAACTTCATCGAGGAGCAGACGGGCATTCCAGTGGCGATGATCGGCGTTGGCCCCAACCGCGAGGAGTGCATCGTGCGCAAAAATATGTTTTAAGAATTGTGTTTTGGAAAAGGCGGCATTGGCCGCCTTTTCTTTTTTAGCAAATTTTACCAAAAAGCCGTGTGGACGCCAGGCCATGCAGCTTTTTTTGTTGAAGCGGAGCGAAAATATGTAAATTGCGAATAGATATATCGATAATCATAATACCGATATATAAATTTGGCAATTTCGCAGCCCGGCGAAGCATGGTAAAATAAAGCGAAAAATGTAATATGCCCAAAAAGCGCCGCCTCTCAATGCCCGGCCAGGGCGGGGAGCGGAAGCTGATGATATATTTTAAAAATCTTGATAGATAAGGTGGGAAAGGTGATGGAATACCGTATTGAACACGATTCGATGGGCGAGATGAAAGTGCCTGCAGACCGGCTTTGGGCCGCGCAGACCCAGAGAAGCCACGAAAATTTTAAAATTGGCGTGGATATCGAAGTGATGCCCAGAGAAATTACGCGGGCATTTGGCATTCTGAAAAAGGCGGCGGCTATGGCCAACGCCGAGCTCAAACCAGAAAAGATGACGAAGCAAAAGATGGAGGCCATCTGCGCCGCCTGCGACGAAGTGATCTCCGGCCAGCTCAACGGCCATTTTCCGCTGGTCGTCTGGCAGACAGGCTCTGGAACGCAGTCCAACATGAATGCGAACGAGGTCATCGCAAACCGGGCGAACCAGATTTTGGGCCAAAAGGCCTGCCATCCCAACGACGACATCAACATGAGCCAGTCCTCCAACGATACCTTCCCGACGGCCATGCACATCTCTGCCGTCATCGCCATTGAGGATAAGCTGCTTCCGGCCATTGAAGAATTGATTGAGACGCTCAAGCGCCTGGAAGAGGAGAATGAGGGAATCGTCAAATCCGGCCGGACGCACCTTCAGGACGCGACGCCCATCAAATTCAGCCAGGAGATTTCCGGCTGGCGCAGCAGCCTGGAGCGGGATGCAGAGCTGCTTGCTATGGCGGTTCGCCCGCTTTACGAGCTGGCCGTGGGCGGCACGGCCGTGGGCACGGGGCTGAACGCGCCTAAGCAGTTTGCTGCGCTGGCGGCGGAGAAAGTCGCTCAGCTGACGGGCAAGCCCTTTATCACAGCGCCCAATAAGTTCCACGCGCTCTCCTCCAAGGATGAGCTGGTCTTTGCGCATGGCGCCATCAAGGCGGCGGCCTGCGATATGATGAAAATTGCCAACGACGTTCGCTGGCTGGCTTCCGGCCCCCGGGTCGGCCTGGGCGAGATTCGCATCCCGGAAAACGAGCCCGGCTCTTCCATCATGCCTGGCAAAGTCAACCCCACGCAGTGCGAGGCGGTGACGATGGTGGCTGTGCAGGTCATCGGCAACGATGCGGCCATCGGCATGGCGGCCTCCCAGGGCAATTTCGAGCTGAACGTGTTTATGCCCGTCATCATCTATAATTTCCTGCAATCGGCGCGCCTGTTGGCTGAAGCCATCACTTCGTTCAACAAGAACTGCGCTGTGGGCATTACGGCAAACAAGCAGAAGATGCACGATAATCTGCACAATTCGCTGATGCTGGTGACGGCGCTCAACCCGTATATTGGCTATGAGAACGCGGCTAAGACGGCAAAGAAAGCATATAAAGAAAATATCTCCCTCAAAGAGGCGTGCGTCGCGCTCGGCTTCTTGACGGAGGAAAAGTTCGACGAGGTTTTTCATCCCGAGCAGATGGTTTAACCCCGCATCAATTTGGAGGTAGACGATGAAAGTTAGTTATTTCCCAGGCTGCACTCTCCGCACCAAAGCAAAGCAGCTGGATCGCTATGCGCGCAAATGCGCACAGATCCTCGGCATAGAGCTTTGCGAAGTGCAGGATTGGCAATGCTGCGGCGGTGCCTTTATCAGCGCCAAGGATGAGATTGCATCCAAGCTTGCCAGCGTGCGCGCGCTTGTGGCTGCGCGGGATGCGCAGCAGCCACTCTGCACGGTGTGCTCCGCCTGCCATAATGTCATCAAGCAGACCAACCACGCCCTGCAGACGGACGGCGAATTTGCCGCAAAAGTCAATGCCTATATGGCGCAGGATAAGCAGCCCTCGGCGCCTTATGGCGGAGAGACGCAGGTCTATCACTATCTGGAGCTGCTGCGGGACGCGGTGGGCTTTGACCAGCTGAAAGCGGCGGTCAAAAAACCGCTGACCGGCCGGAAAATTGCGGCCTACTATGGCTGCATGCTGCTGCGCCCGGGCAAGGTGCTGCAGTTTGACGATGTGGAAAACCCGCAGATTATGGAAGATTTCCTGCGCGCCCTGGGGGCGGAGCCGGTGGTTTTCCCCCAGAGAAACGAGTGCTGCGGCGGGTATGTCGCCCTGGAAGATGCGGCTTCGGCAAAGAAAAAGAGCAATGCCGTCAGCGCCAGCGCGGCCAGCCACGGCGCAGAGCTGATGGTTACGGCTTGCCCGCTTTGCAAATACAACCTCGTCAAAAATGGCAGTGAAGTTCCGGTGGTGTATTTCACCGAACTGCTGGCAGAGGCGCTGGGCGTAAAGGAGGAAGAAGATGCAGAATAAAAAGGAACGCCAGAAGGAACAGATTCTGCGCATGAGCGGCGTCAATCCGCGCAAATGTATGCGCTGCGGCAAATGCTCGGGAACCTGCCCTTCCTACGATGAGATGGAGTATCACCCGCATCAGTTCGTCTATATGGTGGAAAACGGCGAGCTCGAGGCGCTGATGCAATCCGATTCCATCTATAAATGCCTTTCCTGCTTTGCCTGCGTGGATCGCTGCCCAAGAGGCGTCGAGCCGGCCAAGCTGGTGGAGGCGCTGCGGCTGATGGTCATTCGGGAAAAAGGCGCGAATCACCTGACGCCAAACGATATTCCTGGATTGCTGGATGAGGAAATGCCCCAGCAGGCCATTATGAGCGCGCTGCGCAAGTATTCTAAGTAGAAGGGAGAGTAGACCATGCAGAGAATTGGAGTGTTTGTCTGCCATTGCGGCACGAATATCGCCGGAACGGTAGATGTGAAAGCGGTCGCCCAAGCGCTGAAAGCGGAGCAGGGCGTCGTCTTCTCCACGGATTATCAATATATGTGCTCCCAGGCAGGGCAGGACATCATCAAAGCCGCCATCGCCGAGCATCAGCTTACGGGCATTGTCGTCTGCTCCTGCTCGCCCCGCATGCACGAGGCGACTTTCCGCAAAACGGCAGCCGCCGCAGGGCTCAACCCCTATATGGTGGAAATTGCCAATATCCGGGAGCAGTGCTCCTGGGTGCATAAAGAGATGCCCATCGGAACAGAAAAAGCCATTATTCTGGGCAAAGCGGCCGTGGCGAAAGTCAATCTGAATGCCCCGCTGACGCCGGGTGAGAGCCCGGTTACCAAGCGCGCACTGGTCATTGGCGGCGGCATCGCCGGCATCCAGACGGCTCTGGATATCGCAGATGCAGGCTTCCCGGTGGATATCGTGGAGAAAAAGCCCACCATCGGCGGCAAAATGGCGCAGCTGGATAAAACCTTCCCGACGCTGGACTGCGCAGCCTGCATCCTGACGCCCAAAATGGTGGATGTGGCGCAGAATGAGAACGTCCGCATCTTCTCGTATTCGGAAGTGACGGATGTCAAAGGCTTTGTGGGCAATTTCGACGTTACCATCAAGCGCAAGGCGCGCTTCGTGAAGGAGGATGTCTGCACGGGCTGCGGCGCCTGCACGGAGAAATGCCCCCAGAAAAAAGTCCCCAACGAGTTTAACCTTGGCATGGATAACCGCCGTGCCATCTATATTCCCTTCGCCCAGGCGGTGCCTAAAGTCGCCACGATAGACCCGAACTACTGCACCATGCTGCAAAAGGGCAAATGCGGCCTTTGCGCCAAAGTCTGCACGGCAGGGGCCATCGACTATCAGGCGAAGGATGAATTCATCCAGGAAAAATACGGCGCCATCGTCGTGGCAACCGGCTTCAACCCCATCTCCATGGACAAATTCGATGAGTTCGCCTATTCGCAGTCCAAAGATGTCATCACTTCCCTGGAGCTGGAACGCTTGATGAACGCCGCCGGCCCCACGGGCGGCACGCTGCTGCGGCCCTCGGATGGCGAGCACCCGCATACCATCGTGTTTGTGCAGTGCGTCGGCTCCCGGTGCGAGGCATGCGCGGAGAAAGGCAAGGAATACTGCTCGAAAATCTGCTGCATGTATACGGCCAAGCACGCCATGCTCATTCGGGATAAATACCCGGATACGGATGTCTATGTGTTCTATATCGATGTCCGCACGCCGGGCAAGAACTTCGACGAGTTCTATCGCCGGGCGGTGGAAGAATACGGCGTGCACTATATCAAAGGCATGGTGGGCAAAGTCTCCCCGGAGGGCGGCAAGCTGAAAGTGCAGGCTTCCGACTTGATTGACGGCAAGCAGCTGCATATCGATGCAGACCTGGTCGTGCTGGCGGCGGCCATCGAGCCGGACAAATCCGCCCGCCCGCTGGCCACGATGCTCACGGCCAGCATGGATACCAACGATTTCTTCACCGAAGCGCATCCCAAGCTGCGCCCTGTGGAAAGCCCGACGGCCGGCGTGTTCCTCTCGGGAACCTGCCAGGGCCCCAAGGATATCCCCGAAACGGTTTCCCAGGCAGGCGCGGCGGCTTCCAAAGTCATCGGCCTGCTCTGCAAGGATAAGCTCACGGGCAACCCCTGTGTGGCGCATTCGGATGAGATGATGTGCAACGGCTGCTCCACCTGCGAGAGAGTCTGCCCCTATGGCGCGATTTCCTATCAGGAGAAGGAATTCAGAATGCCGGATCGGACAACGAAAATCCGCCGCATTGCCGTCGTCAACGAGGCGGTTTGCCAGGGCTGCGGCGCCTGCACGGTCGCCTGCATGTCCGGCGCGATGGATCTTCGGGGCTTTATGAACAAACAGATTATGGCGGAGGTGGATGCGATATGCAAGTAAAGGAATATAAGCCGCTGATTGTGGCATTCTGCTGCAACTGGTGCTCCTATGCCGGCGCAGACCTCGCCGGAAATAACCGGCTGAACTACCCGGCGGAGGTCAAGATCATCCGGGTGCCCTGCTCCTGCAGAGTCAACCCCATGTTCATTCTGCGGGCGTTTCAGCGCGGGGCAGACGGCGTGATTCTCTGTGGCTGCCATCCGGGCGACTGCCACTATACTTCCGGCAACTACTATACGCGCCGCCGCATGGCGCTGCTCTTCTCCATGCTGGATTATCTGGGCATCGAGCGGGAGCGCACCCGGGTCGAATGGGTTTCGGCGGCAGAGGGCGCAAAATTTGCCGCAACCATGAACGATTTCGCCGAGAAAGTCGCTTCTCTGGGCGAAAATAAGAGATTGGAGGATTTGAGATGCAAGAAATAAAAAGCGAAATTCTCGTCTCCAAGGCGGCGGAATTGCTGGCAAACGGCACGGTGGACCGCGTGCTGGGCTGGAAGGCCGGGGAATTTGATTACGATATCACGCCCGCTGTGTTTCACTGCGAGCAGGAATTGAGAGATGGCTTTGTCTGGAACGATTTCTGCGGCGCGAATTTCTCCAAATACCTGATCAAAGAGACGGCTAAAAGCGAGAATAAGGTGCTGGTGTTCCTAAAGCCCTGCGATACCTATAGCTTTAACCAGCTGCTCACCGAGCACCGCTTCGACCGGGAAAAGGTCTATGCTGTGGGCGTCCCCTGCGATGGGATGCTGGATGTCGGAAAAATAAAGCAGAGCGCAGAGGGCATCGCTGCCATTCGCCAGGAGGGCGATGCGGTGCTCGTGGATACGCTCTATGACGGCAGCATTTCTCTAAAGAGAGAGGCGCTTTTGCCGGATCGCTGCGTCAACTGCAAATCCAAAAAGCATGTCGCCTACGACGAACTGCTGGGCGAGGAAGGCGAAGTGATCAGTTCCGCGAGATTTGATGAGGTGGAGCAGCTGGAGCACATGACGCCGGATGAGCGCTTTGCCTTCTGGCAGGGGGAGCTTTCCCGCTGCATCCGCTGCAATGCCTGCCGGGATGTCTGCCCGGCCTGCACCTGCGAAAAATGCGTGTTTGATAACCCGAATTCGGGCGTGGAGAATAAAGCCGCGGCAAACTCCTTCGAGGAGAAGATGTTCCATGTCATCCGCGCGTTCCATGTGGTTGGCCGCTGCACGGACTGCGGCGAGTGCTCCCGGGTTTGCCCGCAGCATATCCCGCTGCACCTGCTCAACCGCAAGTTCATCAAGGATATCGATTCCTTCTATGGTGAATATCAGGCGGGGGCGGAAGTGGGCAGCCGCGCGCCCATCGTGGATTACAAGACAGACGATCTCGAGCCGGGCGAGGCAGTAGGAGGTGGCGAAAATGCGTAAAATATCGCTCAGTAAACTGGATTTGCTCTTTGCGGAAATTGCCGCAACCCAGGCGCTCTATCTGCCCGTGGATACCAAAGCCGGCGCGAAATTCGAGCGGTGGGAAGCGGGCAAAACGCTTTCGGATGCGCTGAACACCGTGCGCAGTGCGAAGGATTTCTTCTTCCCGCAGACGGAAAACCTCATGGATTTCAAAGTCGAGGGCAAGAGCATTGAGGTGATCGATACCCGCAGCGAGAGCGAGGATTTTGCCATCTTCGGCGTGCGCGCCTGCGATGTGAAGAGCTTTGAAGTGCTGGATCGCGTGTTCCTCTCGGATCCGGTGGATACCTACTATCAGAACCGCCGGCAGCACGGCACCATCCTCTCCCTGGCCTGCACCAAGCCCGTGGAGACCTGCTTCTGCGGCACGTTCGGCATTGATGCCGCCGCGCCCGAGGGCGATGTCGTCTGCCATAAGGCGGAAGATGCTCTCTATCTGGATGCCAAAACTGAGAAGGGCGAAAAGCTGCTCTCGGCGCTGGAAAAGGTAACCGAAGAGGCGGATACGGCGGCAGTCGATGCGCAAAAAGAGCTCATTCGCCAGAGAATGGAGAAACTGCCGCTGGCAAACCTTTCGGCAGATGCCTTTGGCGATGGCAAGACTTCGGAATTTTTTAGCGCCCCCGAATGGAGCGAGCTTTCACAGTCCTGCCTGGGCTGCGGAACGTGCACCTTCGTCTGCCCAACCTGCCAGTGCTACGATATCAAAGATTTTAACACAGGCCATGGCGTCAAGCGGTTCCGCTGCTGGGATTCCTGCATGTATTCCGAGTTCACCAAGATGTCTGCCGGCCAGCCCCGTCTGACGCAGATGGAGCGGTTCCGCCAGCGTTTTATGCACAAGCTGGTCTATTATCCCACGAACAACGACGGCCTTTTCTCCTGCGTCGGCTGCGGCCGCTGCGTGGCAAAATGCCCGATTCAGATGAACATCGTCAAGGTGATGAAAAAACTAGGAGGGCGCAAAAATGACTAATCAAAAAGAGCCGCTGATTCCTGCCATTGGCGTCGTGACGGATATCCGCATGGATACGCCGGATGTGAAAACCTTTCGCGTCGTAACGCCCGAGGGCAAAAAGGCGTTCGATCATAAGCCGGGGCAGTGCGCAATGCTTTCCATCCCGGGGGTGGGAGAGGCGATGTTCTCCATCACCTCCTCGCCGACGAACACAGAATTCATGGAGTTTTCCATCAAGAAATGCGGCTGCGTGACGGATTGGCTGCATTCTATGGAGGTTGGCCAGCAGATCACCATCCGCGGGCCGTATGGCAATGCGTTCCCGGTGGATACCGAGTTCGCCGGGCATGATATGCTGTTCATCGCAGGCGGCATCGGCCTTGCGCCGCTGCGCTCTGTCATCAACTATTGCCGCCACTACCGCGATCGCTATGGCAAAATCGATATCGTCTATGGTTCGCGCAGCATGCAGGATCTGGTGGATTATCAGGAAATCATCGAGGAGTGGAGCCAGGATGCGGGTGTCAATGTCTATCTGACCATCGACCGCGAACAACCCGAATGGGATGGCCACGTGGGCTTCGTTCCAAACTATGTCAAAGAGCTGGGCTTCTCGACGGATAAAATCGCGGTGCTCTGCGGCCCGCCCATCATGATCAAGTTCACGCTTGCCGGGCTGCAGGAGCTGGGTTTCGATAAAACCCAGGTCTACACCACCATGGAGCTGCGCATGAAATGCGGCATCGGAAAATGCGGCCGCTGCAATATCGGCGCGAAATACGTCTGCAAAGACGGCCCGGTTTTCCGCTGCGA
>JAHZHM010000032.1 GCA_019420265.1 Clostridiales bacterium | reverse complement strand
GCAGGCGCGGCAAGAGCTTTGGCTATTATGTTGCCAGCAGAACCTTTGAGCTGCCCGAGCTCAAACTGCTGGTAGACGCTGTGCAGGCATCCAGGTTTATTACGCATAAGAAAAGCGAGCAGCTCATCAAAAAAATCGAGAGTCTGACCAGCGCAGGCCAGGCGCGCCAGCTGGAACGCCAGGTCTATATCTTAAACCGGGTGAAAACCATGAACGAGAGCATTTATTATAATGTCGATGAAATTCACCGGGCCATTTCCGAGGAGCGCCAGATTTCCTTTCTCTATTCGGAGTATAAGCTGGATAAAAAACTGCACCCGCGCAGGGACGGTGAGAGGTATACCGTCAGCCCGTATTTGCTGCTCTGGAATGACGGTTACTACTATTTGGTGGCCGATTATGAGCGGTATGCCGGGCTTTCGCATTTCCGCGTGGATAAAATGGCAAAAATCAGCCTGGAGCCTGAGCGGCGCATCGAGATGGGGCAAAAGCTGGAGCCAGCGGAATATGCAAACAGGATGTTTGGCATGTTTGGCGGGGATGTGCAGGGCATTGTGATGGAGTTCGATGAAAGCCTTGTGGGCGTTGTGGTGGATCGATTTGGCAGGGATGTGCCCATTTCCAGCGCCAAGGATGGGAAGTTTACGGCGCATCTCAAAGTCGCGGTGAGCCCGGCCTTTTTTTCCTGGGTGTTTCAGTTTGGCGGAAAGGCGAAAATCATCTCGCCGCCAAGTGTTGCAGAGAAATTGCAGCAGGCCGCGCGGGAAACATTGCAGCTTTATGAAAAAAGAGCATAAACGCTCTTTTTTCTTTTGGTAAATATGATATAATGAGCATACCGAATCTAAAAAAGAAAATAGGCGGAGGTTTTTATGAAACTTGGATATTTGAGCGCAATTTTGCCGGAGTATCGCTTTGATCAGGTGGTGGATTATGCGGCGCAGCTGGGCCTAAAGGCGGTGGAGCTGGCCTGCTGGCCCATGGGAAAGGCGACGCGGCGGTATGCGGGCGTGACGCATATCGATGCGGATCACTATGATAAAGGGGCGATTTTGGAAAAACTGGCCGAGACGGGCATTGAAATTTCCGGCCTCGGATACTACCCCAACCCGCTGGATCCGGATAAGGAGCAGAGCGAGCTTGCGATTGCGCATATCAAAAAGCTCCTGAAAGTCGCAGAAGATTTAGGCGTTCCGGTGCTCAATACGTTTATCGGCAGAGACCCTCGGGCGACTTTGAGCGAGAGCTTCGATGCCTTCCAGAAAGTTTGGCCGGATATCATCAAAGAGGCGGAAGACCGCGGCATTACCGTCTGCATCGAAAACTGCCCCATGTATTTTACGACGGATGAAGAGCCCTGCGGCAAAAACCTCGCCTGCACGCCTGCAATTTGGCAGGAGATGTTCTCGCGCATCGACAGCAAAAATTTTGCGCTGAACTACGATCCTTCGCACATGATCATCATGCAGATGGATTATACCCTGCCCATCTATCAGTTTGCGGAAAAAATCCGGCATATTCACATCAAGGATGTGCAGTTCTATCCGGAGAAATATAACCAGGTCGGCTTCTTTGCGCCGCCGCTGGCATACCATACGCCCAAGCTTCCGGGGCTGGGAGACATCGATTGGGGCAAATTCGTCTCGGCGCTCAACGACATCGGATATAAGGGCGCGGCTATTTTGGAGATCGAGGATCGGGCATACGAGGAGACGCTGCAGGATCGGCTGGATTCCATTCGCCTTTCCAAG
>JAHZHM010000319.1 GCA_019420265.1 Clostridiales bacterium | reverse complement strand
GAGTATTTCCGCCCATACAAAATCGCCTATCTTCTCTTTCGGCCCCTGCATATTGACCATCTTTCCCGAATCTGTGCGCCCGCAAATGCCCTGCTCATCTCTTCGGCTCACGCCTTCGATGAGCACGCGCTCTTTTTTGCCGACATAGGATAAATTGCTCTGATAGGTCAGCTCTCCTTGCAATTCAACCAGCCTAACGATGCGCTGCTGCTTGATCTCTTCCGGGATCTGATCTGGGAAGGAGGCAGCCGGCGTGCCGTTGCGCGGAGAATAGACAAAAGTAAACGCGGCATCGTAGCCCACTTCGCGCACCAGGCTGAGCGTCTGCTCATAATCCTCCTCGCTCTCGCCGGGAAAACCGACGATGATATCCGTCGTCAGCGCAATGCCCGGTATCATCTGCCGCGCTTTGCGGACCAGCGCCAGATAATCCTCTCTGGAATATCCTCGGTTCATGCGCTGCAAAATTCTGCTCGAGCCGGACTGAACGGGCAGATGCAGCTGCTTGCAGATGTTATCGTGCTTTGCCATCTGCTCCAGCAAGCGCTCGGAAATATCTTTGGGGTGCGAGGTCATAAAACGAATGCGCGCAATGCCGGTTTCCGTGGCGATGCGCTCCAAAAGGCCCGCAAAATCCACATTTCCAGCACCTTTTCCATAGGAATTGACATTCTGCCCCAGCAACATCACTTCCCGATAGCCCTCCTGGGCAAGACCGCGGATCTCGGCCAAAATATCCTCTGGCGCCCTGCTCCACTCTCTGCCCCGCACATAGGGAACGATGCAGTAGGTGCAGAAGTTATTGCAGCCCTGCATGATGTTCACCGTCGCCAGTGGGCGCTCTTTGCGCTGCATCGGGACATCTTCAATCACCGAGCTGGAAATGCTGCTCTGCCGCACATTGAGGACGCGTTTTTTCTGCATAAGGGCAGTATAGAGCATAGAGGGAAGCTCGTTCATGTTGTTTGTCCCAAACACAATTCTGACAAACGGGAAGGTCTTCATGAGCTTTTCTGCGACATCCTCCTGCTGCATCATACAGCCGCAAACCGCGACAATCAGCCCTTTTTTCCGAAGAGAAAGGGGCTTTAGAGCGCCGATATTGCCGAAAACCTTTTTTTCCGCATGATCGCGCACGCAGCAGGTGTTGAAGAGAATGA
>JAHZHM010000318.1 GCA_019420265.1 Clostridiales bacterium | reverse complement strand
CTCTTTTCTCCTCTCATCCATTCCGGCAGGGCTAAGCCTGCCCGCCTCTGTGCGTCAGCTCCTCATACTGCGCACAGATCAGCTGCCGCAGCAGCCGTTCATCCGGGTCTGCATCCGTCAGGCCAGAGTATTTTTCCAGCGCGGCGGCGATGCCGTTCTCCGCGAGATACGCCTGCAAGGCCACAGCGTTTTGATCCTGCTCGTCTTTGTAGCAATAACCCAGCGCCACGCTTCTGGAAAGGAACTAGGGGATTCTGCCATGCTTTAGGCAGCAGAGCGTCGGCCCCACCAGCCGCTCTCCCTTGGCCAGCTTGCGGATCGGATCTGCCGCGACCCGGGCAACCGTATCCGTATCCTCCGGGTTGGCGCAGCGCTTCCACCAATCGTTGTCGTCTTTGTTGCGATCGCCCTTTTTCAAATCCTCAAAGGTAAAGCCAAATTCCTGCATGACGGCAAACGTTGCTTCCTCCGCGGCCTTTGTCGTGCAATAGCGGTTATAGGGGTTCACAGCCCCCTTCCACATGAGGCTATCGCCCTGATAGGCGGTATAGAGCGCCAGCGTGTAGTGCCGCATATTGATATTCCAGATTTTGTTGGTCACCCTGCCCTGGAACTTATCCAATGCAACCAGCGCCGGGATGGGTATCTCTCCCCGCATGGCATCGCCGTCTACCGGCAGCACGCCATAATCGCTGACCATGACCGTATCCGGGTCGATGGCCAGCATCTCGGGCGAGCCCCGAAAGGCGTTGCGGTAAGTCAGCGTCTCGATCAGGCCAACTTTGCTCTCGAAATACTGTTTTTGCGCCGCTGTCAGAAGCTTTGGCAGAATATAGCCGGAAAATTCCTTTGCCGGGCCAATGGAGTTCACGCAGAAGAAAATATCCAGCGTCTGATCCGGGCACTGCTCTGCCCGGCGGCAGATGGCCTCTGCCAGCAATTCCGCCGTCTGCCGGTATGCCCCGGGATAAAGATGCACCGAGGCGTAGTTGGTCTCGCAAAGCGCCTGGATGCACTGCTCCCGCTCACCGGCCGTGCTATAGGCATCAACGCCGGTGATCATCACTTTTTGCGTCTCGCCGGTTTCTTCCGAAGTTTTATAGAGCGTATAGCTGCCCCGGCTGCGCAGGCTTTCGGCCTGCTCCTGGCGGTGCGTCAGAAAAGTTAGGTGAAACCCTTCTGCGGCAAACAGATCGCCCAAATAGCCTTTGCCGATGTTCCCTGCGCCGATCAGCACAATTTTCCTTCCAAATTCGCCCAACGTTTCCCCCTCTCTGGCCACAATGAGCCCAATCCCTTTCATCTCCTATGCCCGGGAAGCCAGCAGCTCCCGATAGTGCCCTAAAACCAGTTGACGAAGCTGGCTTTCCTGCTCCTGCTCCTCCGAAAGGCCGCAATATTTTTCCAGTGCTGCCTCGATGCCGTTTTGAGCGATATATGCTTGCAGCTCCACCGCCGCAGCATCTTCATCGTTATGGAAAAAGCACATGAGCGCGATGCTCCTTGCGATAAAATAGGGAATTTTGCCATGGCGCAGGCAGGCCAGCGCCGGGCCCACCAGCCGTTCTTCTTTCTTCAGCTTGCGGATGGGATCTGCCGCCACGCGGTAGACCGTGTCTGTATCCTCCGGATTCATGCTCTTTTCCCACTGCTGCCCGGGCGTTTCCTGCGTGCGGGCAGAGAGCTTTAGATCCTCATCCGTAAAGCCAAATTCCGCCTTGAGCGCAAATTTACCTTCCTCCCTGGCCGCATCTACACATGCCCTGATATATGGCTGTGCCGCGCCCTTCCACAAAAGTTCATGCCCGGAAAACTGCGTATAGGCGGCAAGCGTGCAATGCCAAAGGTTGATGCCCCAGAGCTTTGCCGTCAGGTGCCCATCAAAGCGATCCAGGCAGCGAACCTGAATGCCTTCGGGCAGCTCGCCCCGAAATGCCTCCGCATCCACGGGCAGATAGGGATAATCCGTAGCCGCAACGGCAAGCGGATCCTCTGCCAGCATCTCGCTCGTCGCCGCATTGCCGCCGCGGAAGGTCAGCGTGCGCACCAGGCCGACTTTCTCTTCCAGATATGCCCGCTCTTCCTCCGTCTCCAGCCGCTCCAGAATGAATTTTTTGATCATCTCGTCTGAGCCAAAGAAGTTGACGCACATCAGAACATCCAGCGTTTTTTGCACGCCGTTTTTCACCCGCAGGCGAATGCCCTCGCCAATCAAATGGCCCACATCTTCGCAGGCGTTCGGGTAGATATGCACGGTTGCATAATCCGCCTGGGCGATGGCCTTTGCGCACTGCTCCTGCTCGGTTACCGTGCAATAGGCAGCATAGCCATCAATGCGCACCTTGCTCATCTCGCCCGTGGCCTCGCTGGTCTGAAAAATCGTATAATACCCCTGCTCGCGCATTTTTTGCGTCTGCTCTGGGCTATGCACGAGAAACGCCAGCTCATACCCGGCATGATAGAGAATATCCCCCAAAAAGCCGCGCCCGATTTTTCCCGCGCCAATCAAAACCGCCTTCTTTTTCATGTTCTTTTCTCCTGATTCTCTTTTATTTGCTGATAATAAAATTATAACAGGAATATTTCATTTTTGCGACAGATATTTATTTAGCTTACTTATTCGTTTCTTTTAAGAAACGTTTCTTGCTGCCTTCTGCAATTCGAAATCCCGGTCCTGCGCGGCCACCAATTGCTTTAGCAGCTTCTCTTCGGGGACATCATCCGAAAGGCCGGAGTATTTCTCCATCGCGGCCATCAGCCCGTGCGCCGCGATGTATTGCTCCAGTTCCACCGCCTGCTCATCCTTCTCGTTGTGGAAGCGATAGAAAAGCGCGATGCTTTTGGAGATGAAATAGGGCAATTTCCCATGGCGAATGCAGGCCAGCGCCGGCCCCACCATGCGCTCTTCCTTCTCCAGTTTGCGGATGGGATCCGCCGCCACGCGGTAGACCGAATCCTTATCCTGCTTTTTTTGCAGTTTTTTCCAGTATTCCTGGTAGCGCATATCCTTGCTTCCCTCTTCCAGCTCTTCCACCGTGAAATCGAACTCCCGGGTAACGGCAAAGAGCGCCTCTTCCCCGGCCTCATCGATGCACATGCAGGAATACGGATCCTGCGCCACTCTCCACATCTGCGTGCCGCCCAGAAACTCCGAATACAGCGCCATGGATGCGTGGCGCATATTTCCGCTCCAAAGCTTGTTGATCAGCCGCCCCTCAAAGCGATCCAGCAGTTTAAGCGGCGCGTCCGCCGGAACTACGCCTTTAAACGCCTCTTTATCTGCGGGCAAATCCTCGCTTCCGCTGACGATCACGGCATTTGGATGCTCCTGCAAAAACTGCTCATCCGGCTCGTAGCCGCCGCGGTTGGTCAGCGTCTCAACCAGGCCGATATTTTTCTCAAAATACGCCCGCTGCTCTTCGGTTTCCAGCTGCTCTAAAATCAGTTTGCGGAACACTTTTGCCGGGCGGATGGAGTTGACGCAGAGCAGCACATCCAGCGTGCTCTGCTCCCCCTTCTCCACCTTGCGCTTCACCACCCGCGCGAGAAGCTCCGCGATATCCGGGTAGGATTTGGGATAGAGGTGCACAGAGGCATACTGCGTATCGCAGAGCGCCTGCACGCATTGCTCCCGCTCCTCTGCCGTAGAATACACTTCATAACCCGAGATAAAGAGCTCCTGCATCTCGCCCTCATCCGAAACTTTATAGAATGGGTATTTCCCCTCGCTGCGCATGCTCAGCGTCTGCCGCATGCTGTGCGCCAGAAAAACCAGGTGATAGCCCCGGGAATAGAAGAGATCCGCGATATATCCCTTTCCAATGTTGCCCGCGCCAATCAGCACGATCTTTTTTTGCATTTTATTTCCCCTCTCATGTTCAGCCACGCAAAAAACCCGGCAGCAAAGCCTGCTGCCGGGCCCGCATTTTAATACTCAATATCAAACGGATCCATCTCGCCCGCCTCGTAGTAATGGCCGACGATCAGCTCCTTTAAGAGCTTCTCGCAAGGCTCATCATCCGAAAGGCCGGAATATTTTGTTACGGCATCCCAGATGCCATGCTCTGCGACATAGGTGAGAATCTCGCAGGCCGCCGGGTCGTTTTCGTTTTTGAAATAATAGCCCATGGCCGCGCCGCGGGCCAGATAATAGGGCATTCTGCCGTGCTTTAGGCAGGCCAGCGCCGGGCCGATAAAGCGGTCGCCCTTGGCCAGCTTGCGGATGGGGTCTGCGCCGATGCGGTCCAGCAGGTCTTTTTCCGAGCGATCCACCTTATCCGGGTCGAACCGCTCCTTCTTCTCGGGGAAAATTTCCTTCAGCTCCTGCATGGTGAAGCCAAATTCCGCGCAAAGCGCAAAGTTGGCCTCGCTGGCCGCCAGATCCCGGCAGCGGACGATATACAGGTTGCTGATGGATTCATCGTAGTAGGTATAGCCGAACTTGCGGCCGTAGTAGGCCGTGCAGCAGTGCCGCATGTTGATATTCCAGATTTTCTGCGTCAGGCGGCCTTCCATCTTGTCGATGAGATGCAGGTTCATGCCCGCCGGCGGCTCGCCCTTGAATGCTTCGCCGTCCGCCGTCAGGTGCGGCGTATCCCCGGCATAGACAGCAATCGGGTCTTTTGCCAGCTGCTCCGGCGTGGGCACCATGCCGTTGCGGTGCACCAGGCATTCCGAGAAGCCGACTTTTTCCTCCAGGTATGCCCGCTCCTCAGGCGTGGAGAGCACTTCATTGATATAGCCTTTGAGTATCTGCGTGGGCTTTAGGAAGTTGACGCAGATGAGGAAATCCAGCGTCTCCTGATTGCCCTCGGCGATGCGCAGCTGAATGGCCTTGCCGATCATATGCCCGATGGATTCGCATGCCCCCGGGAACACATGGATACTGCCGTAGTTTGTATCGGCAATCGCCCGGACGCACTGCTCCTCTTCCGTCTGCGTGCAGAAAGCGTCGTAGTTTGAAATTTTGAACACTTCGTCCGGCGCATCCGCATGCGCCATATTGACGGTATAATACCCCTGCTCCCGCATTTTTTTGACGAGTTCCTCGCTGTATTCGAGGAACGTCAGGTGGTAGCCAATTTGTGAAAAGAGATCAGCAAGATAGCCGCGGCCAATTTTGCCCGCGCCAATCAGAACAGCCTGTTTTTTCGCCATTGTTTCATCCTCCTATGAAATTCAAATCTCTTTCTTATTATATAACAACCGCCCGGCCCTGTATAGAGCATTGCCCTACGATATTTTTTTACTGATTTCGCACCGCCAAGTGGCGCAGGCAAAAAACGGCCCCGGGGGGCCGTTTTTCATGCTGCTCAATAATAGGCTTTGCCGCGTTTCAATCAGCAGGGGATTGTGCCCCCCGCTGATTGAAAGATGACACCCGCCTCTTGGGCGGGTGTCATCTTGCCTAAACTATATTTTCTTGTAGTAGGGCATATCAAAATGGTCGCCCTCGTTCACATCGAAATACTGCGCCAAAATGAGCTGGAAGAGCATTTCCTCTTCCTTTTTGGAGCGATCCAGCTGGCAATATTTCTCGATTGCCTTCTCGATGCCGTTTTCCTTCAGATATTCCTGAATCTCCACCGCCGCCGCATCCTTCGGGCTCTCAAAATAGAACATCATCGCCGCGCTGCGGGCCAGATAGTAGGGGATTCTTCCATGCTTGAGGCACAGAAGCGCCGGGCCGACCAGGCGGTCGTTTCTGGCGAGCTTGCGCTTA
>JAHZHM010000317.1 GCA_019420265.1 Clostridiales bacterium | reverse complement strand
TTTTCATAGTGAAATCCTCCCAAAAACATCTCCCAATTTGCAGGAAAAGCATAGATCTGCACGCGCATCCATAGGCGTGGCCGTTTGGTTGATCACAACCAAACGCTTTCCTTGAAAATAGCGCAAGAGCCCAGCCGCAGGATAGACACTGAGCGAAGTGCCGCCCACGATGAGCAAATCAGCGCGGGATATGGCGCAAATTGCCCCGCGCAGCGTCTCGCTCTCCAGCTCTTCGCCATAGAGCACGACATCCGGCTTGATGATTCCCCCACATTCACAGCGCGGCACTCCTTCTTGTCCCAAAACATCTGCAAGGGAATATGCTTTCTTGCAGCGCAGGCAATGGTTTCTATGGATGCTTCCATGCAGTTCATAGACGTTTTGCGAGCCGGCGGCTTGGTGCAGACCATCGATATTTTGCGTGATAATGGCCATGAGCTTGCCGACAGATTGCATTTGCGCCAGTTTGATATGCGTGATGTTGGGCGAGACGGCAGGAAGCGCTATTTTTTCCCGATAGAACTGGTAAAACTCCTCTGTGTGCGAAAAGAAGAATTCGTGAGAGAGAATTTGTTCGGGCGGATAGGGATATTTCATCTGATAGATTCCATCGGCACTGCGAAAATCCGGCAAACCGCTTTCCGTCGAAACACCAGCTCCGCCAAAAAATACAGCATAGCGGCTTTGCCCGATATAATCTTGCAGCAACTCCTGCTTTGTTTGCATATATTTTCTCCTTTTTCTGATATAATTCTACATTTTTCTCGACAATACTCTCGGAATGTGATAGTCTTGAGCTATGAAACGCACACACTCCGATTTCATTGCGCTGGCGCTCATCTTATTCTGCACGCTTTCCATAGCGGCAGGCTTTCTCCTCTATGATGCCGGCCAGCCACACTATAAGAATAACACAAAATATCAGTTTTCGCTCCCCGAAACAGAGGAGCCACTTTCCAGCGCAGTTTCTGGCGATGAGGAGATCGTCTATCTCTCCCCTTCCGGCGGGAAATATCACCGCGTGCGCGAATGTTCCGCCTTGGCCAGAAGCAGCACAATTCGCGCCATTCAAAAAGAAAAGGCTCTTCTGCTAGGAAAAGAGCCTTTTCTAAATGTTATTGATAATTTAATTTATACCAGATGAAAGAGCCGCGCGATGCTCGTAATCACCAGGCAGAGCAGCAGCCCGCAAGC
>JAHZHM010000316.1 GCA_019420265.1 Clostridiales bacterium | reverse complement strand
TCTAATGGTATTATAGGTTTTTGGGCGGGGGAAGTCAAGAAAAGCGGGCAAAGGCAGGAAAAAGTGCTTGCAAAGGCATTTTTTGAATGCTATAATAGATAAGCTCACTTGTATGAGCAGCATCCTTGCGCCGGGAGAGACCGGCGCCAATCGTCCAAAGGGAGGTGAAAATATGAACAGCTACGAACTACTCTACATCATTAAACCAACGGTGGAAGAAGAAGCGAGAGCGGCGCTCATTGCCAGATTTGCGGATATCGTCAAAAACGATAACGGCGAAGTCGAGAATATCGATGAGTGGGGCATGAGAAAACTGGCCTATGCGATCGACTACATTTCCGAAGGCTACTACGTTCTGATGAACTTCAAAGCAAACCCGGATCTGCCCGCTGAGCTGGAGAGAAACCTGAAGATTTCTGAAGACGTCATGCGCTTCATGGTCGTCAAGAAAGAACAGGAGTAAGGCAATGAATAAAGTATTTATCGTTGGCCGGCTCACAAGAGATCCCGAACACAGAACGACGCCCAACGGCGTCTCGGTAACGACCCTGGGCGTTGCGGTAACGCGCCGCATGAACCGGGAAGAGGCGGATTTTTTCAACGTCATCGCATGGAGAGGGCTTGCGGATAACTGCGCGAAATACCTGGTCAAGGGCCAGCAGATCGCGGTGGTCGGCGAGCTGCGCACGCGCTCCTATGATGCCAAAGATGGCACAAAGCGCTATGTGACGGAAATCCAGGCAGACGACATTGAGTTTCTCGCAAAGCCAGGAGCAGCAGGCTCGGGCGCTTCGGGCAGCTATGGCAGCGGCAATCGCGGCAGCTATGGCAGCGCGCCGGCAGCCGCGCCCAAGGATGACGATCTGTTCGCATCCGAGATGAGCGATGTTCTGGTAGACGACGAGGAGCTTCCGTTCTAATATTCCAAGAAGGAGGATAACAGAAGTGGAAGAAAGAGCACAAAGAAGACCGCGGGGCAGACGCCCGCGCAAGAAAGTCTGTGCATTCTGCGCTGAGAAGGCGACGAGCATCGACTATAAAGATACTGCAAAACTCAAAAAGTTCATCGGGGAGACGGGTAAAATCGCCCCTAGAAGAGCGACGGGCGTTTGCGCGAAGCATCAGAGAGAGCTGGCAACGGCGATCAAGCGCGCGCGGGTGATGGCCCTGCTGCCCTATGTTATGGACTAATCTGAGGCAAAAAAGAGCGGATGCAAAAGCATCGGCTCTTTTTTTGTGCCCAAACGCTGCTTCTGGCCCCAGCTTTTTCGATTGACGAATTCCGCCCCAGCGTTTATGATAAAAGAAGAGATTTGGATTTTGATTGGGAGGGATTTTTTATGCCTAAAAAAGAAGTAGTTCTGATTGGCGCGGGCAAAATTGGCCGCGGTTATCTGGCCGAGCTGTTCGATGTTGCCGGTTTTCACCTGACTTTTCTGGAGTATTCGCCCGAACTGACGCAGGCGCTCCGGGAGCAGGGAAAATACCTCATCATCAAGCGCCATGCGGATGGAACGCATAGCCGTGTTACGATCTCGGGCTATGACGCCTTCTGCACGCAGAGTGAATACCAGCAGTGTGTGGATGCGCTTTGCCGCACGAATTATGCCACGGTGCATGTGTTCCCAGGGGCCTGCGAATCCATTGGGCACATGATCGCAGATGCCATCCGGGCAAGAGTTGCCGCGGGCAGCGAGGAGCCGCTGGATATTTATATCTGCGTCAACTTCCTCAATGCGACGCAGATTTTTACCAAATTCATTGAAGAAAAACTCGAAACGCCGGCCGAGCGGGCGTATTTCCAAGAAAAAGTCGGCCTTTCCGAGACGCTGGTGCAGAGAAACGGCGCGATTCCGCAGCCGGAAATGCTGGCGGAAGATCCGCTGGTCTGCTATTCCAGCGATATCGATTTCCTGCCTGTGGATGCAGATCCCTTAAAGGGCGAGCCGCCGGCCGGGGTCAACTTCGTGCTGAAGCACAACGTCCCCGGATGGATGGTGCATAAAATTTGGGTCTCCAATATGGCGCACTGCATCACGGCGCTGTATGGCCAGTTCAAGGGCAAGCAGTTTATCGGCGAGAGCGGCCAGGATCCGGATGTCATGCGCTGTGCCATTCTGGCAAAGCGGGAGGCAAATTTCGCGGTCTGCCAGGAGTGCGGGTTCACGCAAGAAGAGATCGATGCGGATGAGCCCGAAAGCCGGGAGGAGTATTTCGCAGATAACGCCAATGACAACAATAAGGATACCTGCCTCCGCGTGGCGCAGGATATGAGGAGAAAGCTGGCCAAGGGCGACCGGCTCATCGGGCCGGCGCTGGCCTGCCTGAAACACGGGCGCATGCCCTATTTCCTCTCCCGGGGCGCGGCACTGGGCTTCTATTTCCAGAATCCGGCGGATCCCGGCGCAGTGGAGATCGGCGAATGCGTCAAAAAAGAGGGCATCGATGCCGCTGTGGCAAAATTCTGCGATCTCTCGGATGATGTTTTGGAAGAACGGCTGTTAAAGCAGCTCATCGTGGGCCAGTATTATGAGCTTTCTGGCATGGATCCGTTCGATATCGCCTACTAGAGAAAAGCCGCAGGGGAGGAAAAGAAATTGGGGAATGCAGAAAAAAGCCTGGTTATCGTCGGCGCGGGCAAAATCGCGAAAAGCTATCTGGCGGATATTTTTGGGACGGATGCCGGCTATCATATCACGTTTCTGACGCACCGGGCAGAGCAGGCGCGGCAGATGCGCCAGGCCGGCGGCTATACGCTCTTTAAGACGCATAGCGACGGCAGCTTTGATCGCGTGCGCATCTCGGGCTATGATGCCTTTGGCCTGGATGAGGAATATGAAGCTTGCGTGGAGGTTGTCAGCAAGGCGCCCTATCTGGCGCTGCCCATCTTCCCCGCTGCCATCGAGGATATGGGAGTCCTGATCTCGGATGCCATCAAAAAACGGCTGGCCGCGGGAGACTGTTCTGCGCTGGATCTTTTCATCTGCGTCAACTTCCTGCAGCCTTCCGGCCAGATCCGCGCGGCCATCGGGAAACACCTACAAACGCCCGAGCAGCAGGCATTTCTGGCCGAGAAAGTCGGCTTTATCGAGACGCTGGTCTCCCGGCTTTCCGTGGCGCCCACGCCTGAAGTGCTGGCAGAAGATCCTCTTGCCGCCACAGGAGGGGATGAGCCCAGCATGCCGGTGGATCGGGATGGCTTTAGAAGAGGCGTGCCCGAGGGGGTCAACCTCGTGCTCAAAGATAAGCTGCCCGTGCGCCTGGTGCATAAAATCTGGACGATCAACATGAAGCATTTCGCCCTGGCCGTGCTGGGCCAGCGGGCGGGCCTTTCCTATATCCGGGAGGCCACGGCGGAACCCGAAATCCGGCGCAGCGTGCTGCTGGCCGAGCGGGAGGGCATCTATGCCGTTTCCGAGGAGTTCGGCGTCTCCATAGAGGAGATCTGGCGGGATTTTCAGCGCCAGGAGTGGAAAATGTGGGCCAGCCCCACATCGGATGACGCTCTGGAGCGGGTCGCGCAGGATCTGCCAAGAAAGCTGGCCAAGGGCGACCGCGTGGTCGGCCCGGCGCTTTGCTGCATCCGGCATGGGCGCATGCCGCATTTCCTGGCAAAGGTGCTGGCGGCGGCCTATTATTTTCAGAACCCGGAGGATCCTGGCGCGCAGGCCGTGCGGGAAGAAGTGGAGAAGAATGGGATTCGTGCGGCGCTCATGCGCTTTTCCGAGCTGAGCGAGGATGTTCCGGAAGAAAAGGTGTTTTTGCAGCTGGTGGAGGCGCGGTTTTACGAGATGGCCGATGCCGAGGCGGCGGATATTTCATATTAAAAAAGGGGGGCAGAGATTTTCTCTGTCCTTTTTTCATAAGCTGTGCTATACTAAACATATTCAAAGATAGATAAAATCAATCAGATGCGTTGAAGCGCGAGGTGCGCTGCAATAGAGAAATTAGAGGGAAAATCATTTCAGGAGGGAAAACATGAGCATTCCAAAAACACACTATTTCACCGCGATTATGGAACCCAAGGTTGCGACGATGCACGAAGAGCCGCTGCCCGAGATGGGGAGCGACGACGTGCTGCTCAAGATGGAGGCGTGCAATATCTGCACGACAGACTATCAGCAGTGGATGGGTCTGCGCAATCATCAGGGCTTCCCGATGGCCGGCGGGCATGAGTGGTCGGGCATTGTCTGCGCCAAGGGCGAGAATGTGGAGAATGTCGAGATTGGGGATCGGGTTGCGCCGCTGTTTATGGGCTGCGGGCACTGCAAAGCCTGCCTGATGGGCAAGAGCTTCTGCTGCGAGAGCAAAGAAGGCGGCTGGCCGGTGCGCGATGGCTTCCATGGCGACCGCGGGTTCTCGGATTATAAAGTGTTCCCCAAAAACAAAGTGCTGAAGATGTCCAAAAATATTTCCGCTGCAGAGGCCGGGTTCCTGGAGCCTGTGGCCACGGTGGTGCGCGGCATGAAGCGGCTGCGCGTGAAGCCGGGCGAGACGGTTGTCGTCATTGGCGCGGGCACGATGGGCCTGCTCAATGCGCAGGTGGCAAAAGCGTTTGGCGCGCATGTCATCATTTCCGAGCTGACGCCCAAAAAGCTGGAGCGGGCGGCGGCCATGGGCTTTGCCGAGATCGTGGATGCGAAAAACGGCGATCCGGTGGAGCAGGTGAAGCAGCTGACGGATGGAAAAGGCGCGGATGCCGTTATCGCGGCGGTGGGCCACTCTGTGGCATACCGGCAGGGCATGGAGATGCTCAAGCAGCTAGAAGGGCGGTTCCTGCTCTTTGCCGCAGGCTATCCCGTTCCCGAGTTCCAGATCAACCCCAACGATGTGCACTATCGCCGCATCGAGATCATCGGCACCATGTCTGCCGATGTGGAGGATTATGTGGATGCGGGCTTCATGATCTCCAACAAGATTGTGGATTGCAGCTATTCCCTGGAGGGCAAGACTTTTGCGCTCAAGGATATCCAGGAAGCGTTTGCCGCGGCCGCGACGCCGGATACCTACCGCATCACGGTGGATTTGCAGGGCGTGAAATAGCGCCAAAAGCAGGGGAGGCGATGCCTCCCCTTTTTATTAGCGCGAAAAACCATAGGAGGCAGAAGATGCAAAAGGAATTTCAAATACAGGAAGAGATGATGTGCGATGAGCAGGGCAGAAGCATCCCCGTCGTCTCCATCGCCATCGATGGAGACTTCAAAGAGCTTCTGGGTGCCATCGCCAAAATGCAGCCTGCCTATGGCAGCTATAGCCATCTGATTGGCGCGGCTCTGGGGGAAGGGCTGGCTGTGCTGCTGGCCGAGGCCAAGCAGGCGGCAAGCCGGAAATAGGAGGAAAACATGTGCGGCATTGCACTGCGGCAGGCAGATGCTTCCTGCCTGGAAGTATATGAGAAAATCCCGATGATTGTCCGGGTTGAGCGGGTTTTGAGGCTGGAGACACCGCAAAACGGCCTGGGCGGGATGCGGCTGGTGGAAGAGGCGCTTCCCCGGCCCTATCGGAAGGATCTTGGCCGGTATGAAAGAATCCCAGAGCTGGCCCGGCGTTTCAACCTGGAAAACTGGAGCTTTTTTCTGGCCTATGACGATGAAAAGCCGGTGGGCGGGGCCATCGTCGCCGCGCGCACTCCGGGCGTGCATATGCTGGAAGGCCGGGAGGACCTCTGCGTGCTCTGGGATATTCGGGTGGCGGAGGAATACCAGGGCCGGGGCGTGGGCAGCCGGCTGTTTGAGGCGGCGGCAGAGTGGGGCCGCTCCAAAGGTTTTGCCGAGATGAAAATCGAGAGCCAGAATAACAACGTCCGGGCGGCGCGGTTTTATGCAGGAAAGGGCGCTGTGCTGGGCGCGATGAATACCCGCGCCTATCAGGGTGAGCCGGAAGTAGCCGAGGAAATTCAGCTGATCTGGTATCTGGGCTTATAGATGGAGGAATTATGACGAGTTGGTATATTTTACAGACGCTGATCGCTATGGCGGCGGCACTGCCGGTCTATTTGATCGTTCGGGTGGCTTTGCTGGCGCTGCGCCGGAAAAAACAGCCGCGCAACTGGCCGCGGGAGCTGGCGCTCTGCTTTTTTTCGCTCTGCCTGGTGGGACTGTTTTCCCAGACTCTGCTGGTGGGGGGATATATGCTGGAGCGGGGCCAGGCGCGGGCGGTTTGGTGGTCGCAGTTTAACCTGGTGCCGTTTCGCATCTTTGCAGATAGCGTAGAGCAGATCCGGCGGGTGAATCACTATGGCTATTTTATTGTCAATTTTTTTGGCAATATTGCGATGTTTCTGCCCATCGGCCTCTTTCTGCCCATGCTCTGCCCAAAATGCTCGTTTGGAAAAACGCTGCTGATTGGCCTTGGCATCTCTCTTTTGATCGAGCTGTGCCAAATCCCTCTGGGGCGGGGCACGGATATCGACGACCTCTGGCTGAATACGCTGGGGGCCGCGCTGGGATACGCGCTCTTTCTGCTTGCCCGCCGCATCTGGCCCAAGCTGGCGCATTGCTGCCATGCCAAGGCGCCGGAAAAACAGGAAAAATAAAAGCAAAACCGGCAGAACAGTTTCTGCCGGTTTTTTGCTGCATTTGTTTTGGAAATCTGCCAGCTATTGCTGCGTGAAGAGCAGTGCCGCGCCATAAATGCCCGCATCCTGGGAGAATTTCGCCTGCTTGAAGTAGACGGGGTATTCCTTGGGGCACTGGAAATAGAAGCTATAGAAGGTTTTTTCGATGCGGGAGAAGAGCTCCTCGCCGAAGTTGGTCAGCCCGCCGCCGATGACATAGCAGTTGACGTTGAGAATCTGATAGAGGTTGAAATACAGCAGGCCGAGATATTCCCCGATCTGATCGAGCGCCCAGGTTGCCATGGCATCGCCCTGTTCATAGGCCTGCTTGATGATCTGCCCGGTTACTTTCCCGCCATCCTACAGCTCTTTCATGAGCGTCGGCTCGCCCGCGGCGATTTTTTCCATAATTTCCGCGCAGATGTTGCCGCCGCCCGCATACCCTTCGACGGAACCAGGGTTGCTGTAGGCGATTTTCCGGCCGGTTTTATAGGTGCAGATGGTGTGCCCGATCTCCCCGGCGCAGTTATAGCTGCCCCGGAAAATCTTTCCATTAAAGATGAGGCCGCCGCCAATGCCGGTGGAGGCGGTGGAGTAGATCATATGCTCAAAGCCCTGGCCGGCACCCAGCTCGTGCTCACAGATGGCCGCAATGTTGGCATCATTATCGATGATGGCCGGCGCACCCAGCGCTTTTTCCAGGTGCGGCCCGATGGGGTAGCCGTTGAGCGTCGAGGCGTTGGCGCAGACGAGGAATTTGCCCTCTTTCATATCCGGAGTGCCCGGGGCGCCGATGCCGATGCCCAGCAGGTTTTCCCGGCCAAAGCCCTGGGATTCCAGCGCCTGCAAAATCTCGGCTGCCAGCTTATCCATCAGGTATTCCGGGGTTTTCTGGTTGTCGAAGGCAAAACGATGTTTGGAGAGCAAAGAGAAATCCTCTCCAAAGATGCCGAAGGCGATTTTCGTCCCGCCGATGTCCACGCCAATATATACTTTTTTCATAGAAGCTCCTTCCATTCCGATGGGATGCAATTATGCTAATCCTATCTTAACCTATTTTTATGCAAAACGAAAGAGTTTCTGTGGGCAAATCCCCTTGAAATATAACCCCCTAAAGACTATAATAGAAAGAAAAGTGCAAGGCAGAAGAAGGAGCGAGGCTTGGTGGAGCAGAATAACAATCAATTTTGGACGATTCCCAATGTGCTGACGCTTGTGCGGCTGCTGCTCATTCCGGTGGTCGTGCTTCTGGCGGTGCGGGATCAGATGATCTGGGGCGGGGTAACCTTTATCCTGGTCTGCATGACGGATTTGCTGGATGGCTATATCGCCCGCAAATATCATATGGTCTCTAAAGTCGGCATCTGGCTGGATCCCGTGGCGGATAAGCTGATGGCCATCAGCGTCATCATCACGTTTACGATCATGGGTGTCGTGCCGCTTTGGGTTACGATCACGATTTTCGCAAAAGACGCGCTTTTGCTCATAGGCGGCGCGCTGGCGCTGAAAAACGGCAATTCCACGCCCTCGGATATCTATGGCAAAGTCTCGGCATTTTTGCTCAATACCTCTATCGCGGCAGGGTTTTTCCGGGAATTTTTAGGAAAAAGCTATTTATATCTCATGTATGTCGCTTTGGGGCTTGTCATTTTGGCATTTATACGGTATGCTATTATCAACTGGAAGTTAATATTTCCAAACAAGAGCGGAGAAAAAGAGTAGTAAGGATTTTTTATAGAGAGCAGCCCATCTGGTGCAAGGGCAGCAGCATATCCCGAAGTCGCTTTGGAGCTCGCTTTCCCGAAAAGAGTAAGGAAAGACGGCCGCCCCCGTTACCGGGCAGGCGCATGAATGTGCGCCCTAAAGTGCCGCAGTTTGCTGCGGAAAAAAGGTGGTACCACGGAGTTTTTCGTCCTTTGGAGGAAAAACTCTTTTTTGATCCCGGGCATTCCGGGGGCGGGCAGAAAGGCCCGCAGATTCAAAGGAAAAAAGAGA
>JAHZHM010000315.1 GCA_019420265.1 Clostridiales bacterium | reverse complement strand
GCTTTTCCAACGATGACGGCCTTGGGCGATACCTGGCCGCTCTGGGGCGGGGAAAGCGCGCGGAAATTTCCCGGATCCAGGCAGATTTGCCTTTTGAGCGCATCATGCTCAAAACCCGCCTGCTGGAGGGCATGCCAGCAGAGGAGCTTCCGGAGAGCGAGGGCATGCGGCGCTCGCTGGCAAAGCTGCAAAAACTCGGATTGTGCGAGCTGGGCGAGCGGCTTGTTCTGACGGAAAAGGGCCTGGATTTGCAGGATGGCGTTGTGCTGGAGCTCATTGAAAATTTGGTATAGTTTTGCGCTAATAAAACAAAAAAAAGCGCGGCCGGGAAGCGGGCCGCGCTTTTTTTTGTTCAATAATTCGTAACAAATAGCCTATTGACTAAAAAGGGAAATAGTGCTATTTTTATAGTAATGATTAGCACTCGATGATGATGAGTGCTAACAAACGAAAAGGAGGGCGGCAATATGGCAATCACAGAACGTCAGATGATGATCTTAAAAGCGATCATCGATGATTATATTGCGACGGGCATCCCGGTCGGTTCCCGCACGCTTTCCAAACGAGAGGATATGAACATCTCCTCTGCGACGATCCGCAACGAGATGGCAGATCTGGAAGAGGGAGGGTATCTGGAGCAGCCGCATACCTCTGCCGGGCGCATGCCTTCGGATAAGGCCTATCGGCTGTATGTGGATACGCTGATGAAAGTCTCGCGCCTAAACCAAGGCGAGATTTCCTTTATCCGCAAATATTTGAATCAGAAGATGGGGCAGATGGGCGGCGTGATCGAGGCGACGGCCAAAGTGCTCTCGGAGATGACCAATCTCACCAGCCTGGTGCTGGCTCCGCAGCTCTCGCAAATTGAGATTCGGCGTATTCAGATCGTCAAGCTGAGCGGGCATAAGGCGCTGCTCATTTTCGTGTTCAATACGGGCATGGTTCGGGATATGGTGATCCATGTGCCTGAAGAATTAGATCCCTACGAGCTGGAGACGCTTTCGAATTTTCTGACGGATAAAGTGAGCAACCGGCGTTTTGCAGATGCTGTTTCGGCAGTGCGGGAAGCGGCGGTTGGAGATATTGAGGCACATAGAGCGTTTCTGGAAAGCATGCTGGATGCCGTGCAGGCCAATATCCGGCCGGAAGCCGGAAAGGAAGTTGTGCTGGGGGGAGCGAAAAATATCTTCAATCACCCGGAATATCAGGATGTGGATAAAGCAAAGAACTTCCTGACGCTGCTGGAGACAAAAGACGCGCTCTACGATATGCTTTCGCGCTCAACGGACATGGAGTTTACCATCCGCATCGGCAAGGAAAACGAGTTGAGCGAGCTGCGGGATATGAGCATTGTGACGGCCACTTACCGCATGGGCGACCAGAAACTGGGCTCTTTTGG
>JAHZHM010000314.1 GCA_019420265.1 Clostridiales bacterium | reverse complement strand
CAAATAATTTGTATTGTCGACCAGAAAGCACGGGATTTTCTCCTACATTCTTCAAAAATAAGTTTTATTTTTATATTATACCTTATAAATAGCTTTTCGACAATACATAAGCTTCGCGGCTTTCTGACAATATGCCGTCTATTCCTGCACCGAATACATCTCGTTGAGCATCCAATCCAGGTAGATCCCGTAGCCCTGGGTTGGGTCATTCACAAACACATGCGTAACTGCCCCAATCAGCTTTCCATCCTGGATCACTGGGCTGCCCGACATGCCCTGCACAATCCCTCCCGTGATGCCAAGCAGCTCTTCGTCGTCGATTTTGACGATAAAGCTCTTTTGCGCGGGCGAGTTTTGCGGTGTTACCTTGACAATCTGGCAGGAATATTCCTTAACTCCGCTATCATCCAGTGTGCAGAGCAGCGTCGCATCTCCAACTTTCACCTCATCTCGCTTGGCAGCAGGGATCGCATTATGGTAGAGTTTGTTTTCGAGTTCCCCCGCAGCATTCCCATACAGCCCATAATCCGTGTTCTTTTTGATATAGCCGATCACTTCGTCGTTGCTTCCAAAACTTCCCCTCAGCTCGCCCGGCTCGCCTTCTTCCCCTTTGACAACCTCCAAAATCTCCGATTCCACAATTTCCCCATCTTTCACCGTGAGCAGTTTGCCCGTATCCACATCCGTAATGGCATGCCCGAGCCCCGCAAATTTTTTACTTGCCGGATCGTAAAAAGTCAGCGTGCCCACGCCAAGCGTGCTGTCTCGAACCCAAACGCCCAGTTTCCATAGCCCATCGTCTGCATCCTGTACGGGGGAGATGGTCAGTTCTAAGATCTGTTCGCCCCTCCGCACAGATAGGCGCGCTTCTCCCTCTTCGTGATTGATCAGCTCAGATAGATGCGCCGCATCTTTGATCTCCGTCCCATTGTATTTCTCGATAATATCGCCGGCCTGAAGCCCCGCCACTTTTGCGGGATTTACCTGCTCTCCAGATTGGGAGCGAATGTTCATGCTTCCCACAACCAGCGCGCCTTTGGTGTGCAAAAGCACCCCAATGCTTTGCCCGCCCGGAATGAGCATGGCCTCTTCCATCACCGTGATCTTGATCTCTTTTACCTTAATGCCAAACACCATGAGATCCGCTTTGCAATTTCCCTGGCTTTGCCCGGAAATTACCAGCGGTTGGCTGAGGGAATAGCTCCCTTGGTCTTTGAGTGAGCTCCCCTGCAATGTTACTGCCGCAACGCTCTGCTCGTCTTGCTCCATTTTTAGCTCAAAAGGGAAACCGACATCCAGCACCTGAGAGTTTCCGCCCACCAGAAAAATTTCCTCCGGGACATCTGAAATGCCCACGACAACTCCCGCTGCCGCCAGGGCAATGGTCAGCAAAAAAACGCCTAAAACCGCATATTTAAAACGACTCATTTTTCGCATAAAAAGACACCTCAAAAAAATATTTACTGAAAATAGTATCTTTTCTGAGATGTCTTTTTATGCGATTGATGGTGCTTTTACAAGATTTGCTTTTTTATCTTTTTGGCGTTGGCCAAAAGCTCACGGCCATGTGCAATCGCCGCTTCGCTATGGATGCCGCCAGAGAGCCGGGCAATCTCCTCTGCAATCTCATCGCCTTGTAGTTGGCGCAGTGTTGTATAAGTCTGCCCGTCTTTTTGCACTTTTTCGATGAAAAAATTGCGATCTCCCATTGCGGCCAGCTGAGCCAGATGCGTCACGCAGATAACCTGCCTTGCAGCAGAGATTTTTGCGATTTTTTGCGCCACCATCTGCGCCATGCGCCCGCTGATTCCGGTGTCGATCTCGTCGAAAATCATCGTGCCAATCGCCTCTCTGCGAGCCA
>JAHZHM010000313.1:3835-5749 GCA_019420265.1 Clostridiales bacterium | reverse complement strand
AATGGGGGTGCTGTCGACACCGGTGTTCAACATTTCACCGTCTTTTGTGAAGCTCCACCATTCCTGGTTTGCATCGTCCACCGTCTCGCCGTCTACCGTCTTGACGAACAGCCCATACTCCGATTCTTCGCCTGCAATGAGGTTTTCCTGCTCCAGTGCGCCGCGCAGATACTCCTCATCCGTGGAAATCTCGAACTGCTTTTTGCTCTCATCTTTATGGACAACCTCGACAGCGATGGTCTTTGCACCCTCTGTCGGCTTGGGCGAAAGCGCTTTCCATGCCCAAAGTGCGCCTGCTGCAACCAGCACCAGCGCTACAAGGCTAATCCATAGTCCCTTTTTTTGCCACCATTTCTTTTGTTCCATAAAAAAACACCTTTCCTTTCGCTCTGCCGAATATGCACAGCACAAAGAAAAGATGCCCTCCCTATCTCAAAGAACGCTTCTCTCATTCACCAGCCAAGCACTCGTGGCGCTGTGATAAGCTTTGGGCAAGTCTTCTGGCTTGAGCATCACCGCCCGCGCCGCCTTCCCAGTTTCCCAGTGGCATTTGGCGCGCGCTCCTCTCTTACAGCGACGAGTTCGCACAGGATTTTCACCTGTTTCCTTTTTCAGTCGGCCGCAGTTTCCCGCGCCGAGCACCCAAGGCCCTATTCGGTTTTCTGCCGTTATCATATCACGGCCGCGGTTTTTCGTCAAATTCTCTGCCCGCCATTCTGCAAAAAAAGCGGCGTCAGTGCGCCGCTATCTCTGTTTCTTTCGCAGTTTGCCTAAAATTTCTTCAAAATATGCCGGAAGCGGCGCCGTAAATTCCATGCGCTCACCTGTTCGCGGATGCGTGAGCATCAGCCTTCCTGCATGGAGCATCTGCCCCTGCGTCTCGAAAGGCGGTTTTTTGCGGCAATAGACGGGATCGCCCACGATGGGATGCCCGATATGCGCCATATGCACGCGAATCTGGTGCGTCCGCCCGGTTTGCAGCGAAACTTCCAACAGGGTATATTCCATAAAGCGCTCCAAAACCCGCCAATCCGAAATGGCCTCCCGGCCGCCGGGCACCACTGCCATTTTCTTGCGGTCGCTCTTATGCCGGGCGATGGGCGCGCTCACCTGGCCGCTCTCCTCCCGGAAATTCCCATAGCAAAGCGCCGTATAGATGCGGGCGGCCTCCTTTTTGGCGATCTGTTCCGCCAGACTCTGGTGTGCCGCATCGTTTTTGGCGATGACCAGCAGCCCCGTGGTATCCTTATCGATGCGGTGCACGATGCCCGGGCGGATCTGCCCATTGATGCCCGAAAGATCCCGAATATGATAGAGAATGGCGTTGACCAGCGTGCCTCTCTCGTTGCCCGGCGCAGGATGCACCACCATCCCTTTGGGCTTATCGATGACGGCAATATCCGCATCTTCATAGACGATGCAAAGCGGCAGATTTTCAGGCTCCAGCGAAATCTGCTCCGCATCGGGAATACGCACGAGCACTTCGTCTCCTGCCCGCAGGGCATCCGAAGCGCTGGCAATTTTGTCGTTTTTCAAAACCGCCCCTTTTTCCAGAAGATTCTGATAAAAAGAGCGGCTGTGCGAAGGCTCTGCCTCTGCCAAAAATTTGTCCAGCCGCTTATACGCCTGCTTCGCGCAAAGCTTTAATTCCTGCATGACGAAAGCTCCGCCAGCTGCGTTTCCAGCTCTGCGCGCCGAAGCTGCGCATCCGCCAGCTTGCGCCGATTTTTCTCGATGCTTTGCTCCAGTTTTTGGATCTGCTCCTTATAGGAGATCTCCTTTTCCTTGAGCGTCACTATCTTGCGCTCCAGTTTCACTTTCTGTTTTTCCTGGCTCGTCAGCTTCTCCATGCTTCTCTTCTCCCTCTGCCAAAGCCTGCTTTCCCTCGCTTTGGAACTCCAAAAAAATCAGCGA
>JAHZHM010000313.1:0-3825 GCA_019420265.1 Clostridiales bacterium | reverse complement strand
AAATAGGAAAATCGTTCCCATCGTAACGCAGATATCCGCCACGTTGAACACCGCAAATTCCACAAAGTCGAACCGGATGAAATCCACCACATATCCGAGGAAAAACCGATCGATCACGTTGCCCAGCGCCCCCGCGATCATCAGCGCCAGGGCAACTTTGGAAAGCACATGGATTTTATCCCGATAGCGCACCAGCGCCGCCGCCAGCAAAATGGCCAAAACCAGGGATGCGATGGCAAGAAGCACCGTCATTCCGCTGCCCATGCCAAAGGCCATGCCCGTGTTTTCCACATAAGTGAAGCTCAGCACCCCGGGGATCACCTGCGGGCTGCTGGCCATCAGATGCTCCGCCGCCCACATTTTAGAGAGCTGATCCGCCACAACTCCAAGAAAAATTATGATTGCATATATCATGTTTGCCTCAGCTCATCACAAGGTATGCGTTGATGAACAGATCAATTTCTCCATCCATCACCGCGCCGATATTTCCGGATTCCGCAGATGTCCGGTGGTCTTTCACAAGGGTATAGGGCTGGAACACATACGAGCGAATCTGGCTGCCCCATTCGATTTTCTTCATCTCTCCCTTGATGGACTGCATCTCCTCTTCCAGCTTGCGCTCCCGCTGCTCCACCAGCTTGGCCCGCAGCATATTCATGCACGCCTCTTTGTTCTGCACCTGCGAGCGCTCGTTTTGGCATTGCACGACGATGCCCGTGGGCAGATGCGTGATGCGCACAGCCGAATCCGTCTTGTTGACATGCTGGCCGCCCGCCCCGGAAGAGCGGTAGGTGTCGATTTTAATCTCATCGGGATTGATTTCCACATCTCCCTCATCCGCCTCGATCTGCGGGATGACATCCAGCGAGGCAAAGGAAGTATGCCGGCGCGCCGAGGAATCGAAGGGCGAAATGCGCACCAGCCGATGCACGCCTTTTTCCCCCTTCAGATAGCCATAGGCATTGAGGCCGTCCACCAAAAACGTCACGCTCTTGATGCCCGCCTCCTCGCCATCCAGATAGTCCAGCACTTTGACGGCATAACCATGCCGCTCTGCCCAGCGGGTATACATGCGGTAGAGCATGCTTGTCCAGTCCTGCGCTTCCGTGCCGCCGGCGCCAGCATGCAGGGAGAGAATCGCGCTGTTGGCATCATATTGGCCGGAGAGCAGCGTCGCCAGGTGAAATTGCTCCACCTCCCGTTCGGCCTGCTCCACGCTCTGCACAATCTCCTCATCCAGGCTGCCATCCGCCGCCTCTTCCGCCAGCAGAATCAGCGTCTCCCCATCCTCCAGAATGCCCTCCAGCTTCTGATAGGTTTGCAGCTTATTCTCCAGCGGCCGGACTGCCCGGTTTACCTTATTCGCATTTTCGACATTTTCCCAAAACCCCGGCGCTTCCATCTGCGCCCGATACTTCGCAAGCTGCTCCTCTAACCCAGCCAGGTCAAAGGGACTCACCTGCCTCTTTCAACATGTTTTTGGCCGCTTGCAGCCGCGTTTTATAATCTTCCAACAAAATCATGTGAAATCACCTCTTTTCTGATTTGCGCACCCGCGCAATACCACTTTCTTTTATGATAGCATATATCCTTTGAGCGCGGCGCCCATGCTGCCCTGCGCCGCAAAGCTATGATGGCAAGCCGCATTCTCTCATTTTCCGCAGCAGTTTTTATATTTTTTGCCGCTGCCGCATGGGCATGGATCGTTTCTGCCCACTTTTTTGGCCACATGCCGCTGGGCAGGCTTTTCGCCGCCCTGCCCGCCATGCGTTGCCGTCTGCGGCTGCATGGTCTGCACGCGCTCCACCTTGCTCTTCACCGTAACCCGGAACAGCATCTGAACCGTTCCCTGCTGGATGGCGGCGATCATCTCGTCGAACATATCAAAGCCCTCTTTCTGATATGCCACAACCGGGTCTATCTGGCCATACGCCCGCAGGCCGATGCCATCCCGCAGCTGATCCATATTGTCGATATGCTCCATCCACTTGCTGTCCACTTCCCGCAGCAGCACAACGCGCTCGATCTCCCGCATATCCAGCCCTTCGCCTTCCAGCTCGGCGCTCTTCTTCTCGTATGCGCTTCTCGCGCGCTCCAGCAGCAGCTCTTTTGCCGCTTTGGCATTTTTCTTTTTCAGATCCTCAGCCGCAATCGGGGCAAAGTAGGCCTGGGGGATGAGGTTTGCCAGCGCCAGATTCAGCGCCTCCAAATCCCATTCGCCTGCCGAAAGCTCTTCAGGGCAATAGCTATCCGCCAAATTTCCCACAGCCGAATCCAGCATACCGCCGATGGCCTGCCGAATATCCTCGCCCATCAGCACACTGCGCCGCTGCCCATAGATAACTTCCCTCTGCTGGTTCATGACGTCGTCATACTTCAGCACCTGGCTTCTGGATTTGAAGTTACGCTCCTCGATGCGCTTTTGCGCCTTTTCGATTTGCCGCGTCATCATGCCGTATTCCAGCGGAATATCCTCACCGCCGGACAGTTTTTCGATAATCATCCGGATGCGCTCTCCGCCGAACAGCCGCATGAGGTCGTCTTCTAGCGCAATATAGAACCGGGATGCGCCAGGGTCCCCCTGCCGGCCGCTCCGGCCGCGCAGCTGGTTATCGATGCGCCGGGATTCATGCCGCTCTGTGCCAATGATATAAAGGCCGCCCGCCGCCACAACTTTCTCATGCTCGGCGTCCGTCTGCTTTTTAAAGCCCTCATATAGCTCGTTATAGAGCGCCCGGGCTTTGAGCACCTCCTCGTCCTGGGTATCCAGGTGCATGGAGGCGGTATAGATCATATCCTCATCGTAGCCTTTGCGGCGCATCTCGCTCTTGGCCATGTAATCCGGGTTGCCGCCCAGCAGAATATCCGTGCCGCGGCCGGCCATGTTCGTCGCGATGGTAACTGCGCCGAATTTGCCCGCCTGGGCGACAATGCCCGCCTCTTTTTCGTGATTCTTGGCGTTGAGCACCTCATGCCGAATGCCCCGGCGCTTTAGCATGGCGCTTAAAATTTCACTGTTTTCCACCGAAACCGTGCCCACAAGCATGGGCCGCCCGGTCTTGTGCACTTCGCAAATTTCATCGATGACGGCTTCAAACTTGGCTTTCACCGTAGGCAGGATAATATCGTTCTTATCCTCCCGGATCATGGGGCGATGCGTGGGCACCTGCACAACCGCCAGGTTATAAATGCCCTCAAACTCCGCTTCCTCGGTTTTGGCCGTGCCCGTCATGCCCGAGAGCTTTTGATACATGCGGAAGAAATTCTGGAAGGTGATGGTGGCCAGCGTTCTGCTTTCCCGCTCCACTTTCACGCCCTCTTTTGCCTCGATGGCCTGGTGCAAACCGTCGCTATACCGCCGGCCGATCATCAGCCGCCCGGTGAACTCGTCGACGATGACCACCTGGCCGTTCTGGACGACATAGTCGATATCCCGCCGCATGGTTTTATGCGCCCGCAGCGCCTGATAGACATGGTGGTTGATCTCCTGGTTTTCCATATCCGCGAAGTTTTCCACTTTGAAATACTTCTCGGCTTTGGCCGTGCCCTCTTCCGTCAGGTTGACCGTCTTGGCCTTTTCGTCTACGACGTAGTCTTCCTCTTCCTTCAGCTTGCGGACGAACCCATCTGCGATGGCGTAAAGCTCGGTCCCCTTTTCCCCAGGGCCCGAGATGATCAGCGGCGTGCGCGCCTCGTCGATGAGGATGGAGTCCACCTCGTCGATGATGGCATAGTTCAGCTCCCGCTGCACCAGCGCCTCCCGGTTGACTTTCATGTTATCCCGCAAATAGTCGAACCCAAGCTCGTTGTTGGTGGCATAGGTAA
>JAHZHM010000312.1:260-5003 GCA_019420265.1 Clostridiales bacterium | reverse complement strand
GCGCAGGCAGCCGTGGCCAGCTGCAAGGGTGTGCAGGCGATGGATTGCCCAAAGCCGATGCGGGCGAGATCCACATTTTTGATATATTTCGCCGCCCGGATAATGCCCGAGCCGTCCGTCGAGAAGTCTACCCCGGTATTTTTGCCAAAGCCGAAGTTGTAGATATACTCGTAAAATTTATCCGTCCCCATGCGCAGTGCCATTTCCATGAACGCTGGGTTGCAGGAGTTTTCAACCGCCTGCGTCAGCGTCTGATGTCCATGCGGCCGGCCGCTGCGCCAGCATTTGATGCGCTCTCCATCGACGATTTTGGCCCCAGCGCATTCAAAAGTCGTCTCGGTATCGGTGGTGCCGCTATCCAGCGCGGCTGCTGTTGTGATGATTTTAAAAGTAGAGCCAGGCTCATAGGCATCCGTGATAATGGTATTGCGCGAAAGGGATGCCAACGTTTCCAGATCGCTTCGATCCAGATTATTCAAATCCGCCTCCGGATAGTTAACCAGGCCGAGAATTTCGCAGTTCTTCGGATTCATGACAATCGCGCAGACGCTCTTTGCCTGGTTGACTTCCATCGCTTCTTTTGCCGCCGATTCCAGGAAGTTTTGGATATACGCATCCAGCGTGAGCACGAGGTTCAGCCCTTCCTGCGGCTCAATATACATCTGCTCGCTGCCCTCGATCGTCCGCCCGCTCGCATCCACCTGGGCCAAAATCGTCCCGGCATATCCGGCGAGATACTTATTATATTTTTTCTCCAGGCCCTCCTGCCCTTCGCCATCCATCGTCGTGTAGCCCAGCACCTGGCTCATAAATGCGCCGGAGGGGTAGAATCGCTTGGTATCCGAGAAAAAGCCGATGCCCTTGAGATCCAGCGCGCGGATCTGCTCTGCCTGCTCCTGGGTGATTTGGCGTTTCAGCCAAGCTTCCACCTTGGATTTATCGCTGGCGATCTCGAAGATCTTCTGCTCATCCATCTCCAGAATCGGCGCCAAAAGGTTTGCGACCTCGCCCGGATCTTTGATATCTTTCGGGTAGAGCAATACGCTCTCCACCGTTGCGCTGGCCGCCAGCACTTCGCCGTTCCGATCTAAAATAGAGCCTCTCTTCGGGGCGACGGAGAGCTCCCTTGTCCATTGGCTCTCTGCCTTATCCGAAAGATCGGCTGCATCAAAGAACATCAGCTGCATGAGTTTGCCCACGATGACGAGCATAAAAAACATCGCGAAATAAAACAGCAATGTCAATCTTTTTTTATTTGATATGTTGGTGCCTGCCAATGGCTGTTCCTCCCTAAAAATCGATCTGCGCCTATTTCAGCAAGCCCACCATGCCATTCCATAACTCCGCATACCATGGCGTCTGCTGCACCTCCGCCTCGGGCTCCGCCACGGAAGGCTCGCTAAACTGCACATAGCAAATCTGCGTATGGCTCGGGAAATCCATGCCAAACCGCTGCTCAGCCGCATCCGAAATCTGCTGCACAGTGCACTTGGTGTTGATGGAAAGCTCCACCTGCTCGCTCTGCGCCGCTAATTCATCTATATTCTTTTGCAGCTTAATATTTGCCAGTTTGTTGGAAGAAATTGCAGCATACCCCGAAATAACCGAAGCGAGCAAGACAAATACAACCAGAGCCGTCAGGCAATTATAGATGGCATTCTTGCGCTGTATACGCGTAACAGGATGCACCACATAACTGACAGCCGGGCGCCGGTTTTTCTTTCTTCTTTGCTGTTCTCTGCGTTGCGGCAGCCTATCCCATTCGCTCTCCTGGAATGGGGCAGCGTAGTCATATCCGTTTGCAGCTCTCTTCAGGTTATCCATCGGTATTCCTCCGTCTATCGGCAGCTTCTCAGCACCGTTCAAAAATTCTCAGTTTCGCACTCCTGGAGCGCGGGTTTTCTTCTATCTCTGCCTCGCTTGGCAAAATGGGTTTTCTCGTGATAATTTTGCCTTTGCTCACCTTGCCGCAGATGCACTTTGGAAAATCCGGCGGGCAAGTGCAGGGATTTTGCGCGGTTTGAAACACTTTCTTCACAATGCGATCTTCCAGGGAATGAAACGTGATGATGGCAAGGCGCCCGCCTGGGGCAAGCACACCCAGAAAAGCATTCACCGTGTCTTTGAGGGAATCCAGCTCGCCATTCACCTCAATGCGGATGGCCTGAAAGGATTTTTTCGCCGGGTGCCCACCGCTTCGGCGCTTCGCCGCCGGAATTGCATTTTTGATGATCTCCGCCAGCTGTATCGTCGTCTCAATCGGCCGATTTTTCACGATAGCCGCCGCGATCTTGCTCCCGAAGCTCTCCTCGCCATACTCATAGAGGATGCGCGCCAAATCCCTTTGCTGATATTCATTCACAACCTGATAGGCGCTCAGGCTGCTGCTCTGATCCATGCGCATATCCAGTGGCGCTTCTTTAGAGTAGGAAAAGCCCCGCTCGGCCTCATCCAGCTGAAAGGAGGAGACGCCGAGATCGAGCAGTGCGCCATCCGCTTTCTGCTCCCCCATTCCCTGCATGATCTGCGCGATATTTTTAAAATCATCGTGAACAAAAGTAATTCTTTGTGCATACGGCTCTAAGCGCTGTTTGCAGCGCTCAATGGCCGCGATATCCTTATCGATGGCAATCAGCTTTGCCTGAGAGGCTCTTAAAATCCCCTCTGAATGGCCTCCGCCGCCCAAGGTTCCATCGATAAACAGCTTTCCTGTTGCCAGCGGCAGCGCCGCCAAAGATTGCTCATAGAGCACGCTCACATGCCCGCTCATATGCCAAGCTCCGCCAGCTGCGCCAAAACGCTTTCAAATTCCTCGTCTGCTTCCTCGCAGTAGTTGTCCCAATTTTCTTTGGACCAAAGCTCGACGCGGTTCATCGCGCCGATGGCGACAACTTCTTTTTCCATTTCCGCCTTTTCTCTCAGGCGGGAAGGCAAGAGGATTCTGCCCTGTTTATCCGGCTTCACCTCTTCTGCAGAGGCAAAAAGCATGCGCAGGAAAACTTGTCCTTTGCTATCCGTCATGGGAATGCTTTTCATTTTTCCCGCAAACTCCAGCCACATTTCCTAGGAAAACACAAATAGGCATTTGCCAATGCCTCTTGTAACGATGAAGTTTTCCCCCAGCTCTTCTCTGAACTTCGCAGGCACGAATACGCGCCCCTTGGCATCCAGAGTGTGGGCATATGTTCCGGTAAACATGATGCACTCCTCTGTGTGAAATCCACCACTTCACACCACTTTAAACCACTTTCATAGTTATAATTCTAAATATTCGCCTATTATTTGTCAACTCCTTTTTGCCAGATTTCATTTTTGGGCGATAGTAAATTTTTGGAAGGCCTTGCGCCCAAACTAGTGCTTTTTCGCTGTTTTTTTCGGGAATACGCAGCGCATCTCGACAGTTTCTCTTTTCCTATTTTTTTAAAATAAAAGCAGTAAGAAAGAACTGCGTGGAGGGAGTATACAAATGATGACTGCAAAACGAAACCGCCAGCCAGATCCCCGCGAGCGGCTTGCTCAGCTGACGGAGGACTACGAAAATCTGGCCAAAGAACAAAAAGAGCGCATTTTGACATTGCGCAACGAGAATGCGGCGCTCCATCAACGCCTCAAGGCATATGAAGAGAAAGAGGCCGCCCTTTCTGCCGCGCTTGTCAACGCAGAACGAGCCGCCGCTCAGATCATCAATTCAGCGAGGGGGCGCGCAGAGGGCATCATCGGCGAGGCGCGGGACGAAGAGCGCAAAACAAAAGAGCGCCTGCGGCAGCACACGCTTCTGCTTTCAGACCTGGCCGACCGCTGCGACAACATCATGAAAAACATCCAAAACGAGCTGCGCAAAGCGCCCAAGGGATTTTGCCTGGAACTCATCAACAAAAAAGAAGCATAAAAAAAGAGAGGATATCCTCTCTTTTTTTATTTCCTCTATATCTTCAGCGCGGAAATCGCCTTTCCCATCTTTACTCCCACCCAAAACCCGGAATCTCAATCGCCATTTCCGCTAGGCTTGTGCTTTTCATCTTCTCTTGCATAGGCGCCCACTCCACCCCGCATGCAATGCAATAAAAAAGAAGCGACAGTTTGCCGCTTCTTTTTTATGAAGTTAGAAAATTCTCAATCCTTTGACGAAATGACTCGTCCAGTAGGAGCTGCTCTGGATATTATCGCAGATCCGGATTTTTCCCTGCGTGGAGGACGCATCGATCATTCGTCCGCCGCCCAGGTAGATGCCAACATGCCCCTTGAAGCTGATGACATCGCCTCTCTGCAAATCATTCATATTCGAGACAATCGGATATTTCGTGCAGCCCTGCCATGTTGCAGAGGTCATATAGCCCTGGTTCACTCCTGCCTGATTGAGGCAGTAATATACGAAACCGGAGCAATCGAACACATCTGACCCTTTGCCGCCCAATACATAGGGCTTTCCAAGCTGCTGTTCCGCGATCGCGATAAAGCGCTCGACGCCAGCCGAATCTGCGCTCCCCGTCGCCTCATTGCCGCTGGGCTTGCTGGGCTTGGAAGAGCCACCCGAGGAGGGCTTGGAGGTATCCGTGCTGGGCTTAGAAGTGCTGGTAGAAGCTGCCTTCTTCGCGTCGCTGGAGAACAGCACAGCGCTGGTCTGTGCGCCCACCTTGCCGTCTGCCGTCAGGCCGTTGCGCTCCTGGAAGGCCTTCACTGCCTTCTCTGTATCCGAACCAAAGTAGCCCGTGGATTTGTTCATGTATTTCAGCTCAACCAGGC
>JAHZHM010000312.1:0-250 GCA_019420265.1 Clostridiales bacterium | reverse complement strand
CGTCTCCGCTGGTGCCCAAAATCCAGGCGTTTGCCTGTGCATCAGAGGAAAGAATGCGGCTCTTTGTCTCCGGGCCAATGGCACCATCTGCGATAAGGCCATTTCTCTCCTGGAAGCGCTTGACAGCGGCCAGCGTCTTATCGCCATAGTAGCCAGTGCTGTCTTCCGCAGCCAGGTATCCCAGCTTGGCAAGGCGCTCCTGAATAGCTTTGACTTCATCGCTGCGCTCGCCATAGTTCATCGCCTTGAC
>JAHZHM010000311.1 GCA_019420265.1 Clostridiales bacterium | reverse complement strand
TATCCGCCTTCATGATGACATCTGTATACCAGCGGGAAAAATACTCGCTCTGAGCTGTAATATGCTCAACAAATTCCTTCTTTTCCTTTGCCATAGCTTCCTCCACAATCGCGATATTTAGCAGGGCTCTTGCCCTTTGAAAAGGCCGCTGAATAAAAAAATCCTCGCCATATAAGGGCGAGGAAACCGCGGTACCACCTTACTTTTGGCGCAGCATTTGCGCCAACACTTTGCTTGCCTTAACGCGGCCAAAACGGCGGAGATTAACCGCTGCTCACAAGGGTGGGTTTAATGCCGTAAAGCGCTTTCAGCAGTTGCGCTTTTCTCTAAAAAACGGCAGCTTTTCGTTCTTCCCTCGTTCGAACGCATTTCTAAGAAAATAGTAGCATGGTATTGAAAAAAAATCAACTACTTATTCAGCTCATCGATAGTTAGTCCAAAGCTGGGCAAAAAATGCTGAATAAAATAGATCACAGCCGGCTCCTCGATCTGTGCGATCTGTTCCGCAATTTTGCATTTTGCCTGTTGGAATTCAGTATTGCCCGTTTTTACTTCTTCAATACATTTGATATAAGCGCAGAGCTTATCCGCATATTTGACAAAGCGATAATCTTCATCGTTTTCATGTTCGATCAGTGGCCGATAGGCGGGCTTGAGCTCTTCGGGCAGCATATCCATCGCCCGGCTAACGGCCACCTGCTCTATCTCCTGATATGCCTTTTGAATGCTCTTGTTATAATACTTGACGGGCGTCGGCAGATCGCCGGTCATGATCTCGCCCGTCTCGTGAAACAGGCCCATGGCCATAATCTTCTTTTCATCCAGCGAGCCGCCAAAATAGGTATTATGGATGAGCGCCAAGGCATGGGCCAAAACCGCAACATCCATCGAGTGTTCCTTAATATTTTCTGTCTCAGTATTGCGCATCAGCCCCCAGCGCTTAATATGCTTCATCCGGGATAGATACGCGAAAAAATGATGCCGTTCTCCTGCCTCTTTCACTTGATTCACCTCATAAGTTCTTCTCTCTGCTCATATTCTCTTCTATGAAGACAATCTATCAAAAAACTATTTTTCTCTTTTCCGCCGTTCTTGCCGTTGCCTTGGCGGCTGGCGCCGTTTATTTTGGCAAAAGCACGCTCTCAGCGCAGCAATCTGAGGAAGTCCGCGCTGTGTTTTCTACTGCGCACTCCGGCTCCATCTCCCCCATCGTTTTAGATGCAAAAACGCAAGCTCCCATTTCCGGCGCTACCATCTGCATCCCCGAGCTTGGAAAAACCTATCAAACGGATGAAAACGGCGCTGCCGGCACCATCTCCATCCCAATTCTGCGCGATACCCGTTACGACGAGATGCTCCCCAAAGATTGGGGGGAAATTACGCTGCTCGTATATAAGGATGGGTATGCGCCCTATGCGCTGTTCTATCTGCGCATCAAAGAGAAGGAAGCACGCACCGGCCCTACTATCTATCTTTATACCAGCCAAAGCTTTGGCCTTGAGACGCCGTTTAGCATCATTGAAAACCCAGAAGATGCCTGGGCCGCAGAGCTGATTAAAAAGTATCGTCCAGAGGGGCAGTAAAAAACGCCTCAACCTGGCGATAACATTCCAAAAGCTCCTGCCCATCGGCGTAATCATGGCGGTATACTTCCATCATAACCGGCCCTTGATAACCTGCATCCAACAGCGCTTTTTTAAGCGCATGAAAATCCATTTCGCCGCGGAAAGGCAAACAGGTTTTCAGCCCATTTTCCCCATGAATAAAATCGCAGATATGCACATTTGCCAGCCGCCCCTGCATCATTTTCAGATACTGCAATGGTCTATATAATCCATGACCTCATAACCGGATTGCGCCGCCTGCTTGATATCCAGCGTAAAAGCGAGATTTTTAGAGTGGACATGCTCCAGAAGTTTTTTGCCAAACTCCGGAGAGCAAAACCAGCACCAATGGACGTTCTCATATGCCAAAGTGATTTCATATTGCGCAGCCAGCTCCACTGCCCGATCCAAGGCCTGCCCGATGCGCTCAAAATTATGCTGGTGATACGGCGCAGGCTTATAAAACAGCCCGCCATGGAACACATATGCCTTGGCGCCCAGCAGCTTTGCCGCGGCCAATACTTTTTCGAACATACCAAATGCGTCGTTTACCGTCCGATCGTAGCCATAAAAGAGCTGTGGCTCAAACTGCACGCCATGCGGATGCACGGAATGCACACAAATGCCAAAATCATCCGCTATCTGCCTAAGCTGGCGGGCATATGCCGGCTCATATTCGGAAAAAGTATTCAGGAATACTTCCACATTTCGAATGCCATGCCGGCCGATTTCCTTTAAATTTTCTTCCAATAATCCGCTGCCAAACATGCTGGCCGTCGAAAGCCCTATGATCATAGCTACCTCTCTATTTTTATTATACTAGTCCTTTTCTCTTCTGGCAATCGCCATTTGACCAATCGCCTTTGGTGTCGTAAAATATAGAATATGATTGGAAAATTACTAAAATTAGCTTCTGTTTTGCTGAGCGCGGCGGTTTCCTATGTCATCTACCGCCTGGCCTTCACTTTTCCAGCAGTAACAGAGCATCTCTATTCCAGAAGAATCTACCCTTTTCTTGCGCGCAACCTGGGAGGGCTGACCGGCACTTTTTCCTTTAGCCTTGCCGAAGTGTTGCTCTATCTTTTTGCTGCCAGCGTTCTGTTTTTTCTTGGCTATATTCTCTGCGCTTTTTTCAAGCCCAAGGGTTCGAAGCTCTATCATATTGCCAAACGCTTTTTAAGTTTTCTCATCCTGCTTTGCACGCTTTATAATATGTTCATTCTCTTCTGGGGGCTCAACTATGCCCGTCAGCCTTTGGCCGATTCTATGGGGCTGGAGATTCGGGAGTATTCAAAGGAGGAGCTGGCTTCTCTTTGCGATACCCTCATAGAGCGCACCAACGCTGCCAGAGAAAATGTGAGCGAATCGTCGGATGGCTTTTTCACGCTTTCGCATTCCAGAGAGTATTATCAGGAGACAGTCGGCGAAATTTACGATTCCTATGCACCGGATTATATCAATATCGGCGTAAAAAGCCGCGTCAAAGGCGTGATGACAAAGAATATGCTATCCAGCACGCTGACTTATGGCATCTTCTCTCCCTTCACTTATGAGGCCAATATCAATTTGCAGATGCCTGATCTGTATTTTCCCGTCATCTGCCTTCATGAATTTTCACATCTGCAAGGATTTGCCCGGGAAGACGAGGCAAATTTTATCGCCTGGTACTTGGGGTTTCAGTGCGAGAATCCAGATTTCGTCTATTCGGCCAACGCATATGCTCTGCAATATGCGCTAAATTCCCTTTATCGCGCCTCACCGGAGGATTATTGGCTGGCCTACGAGAAGCTTTCGGATGGTGTGAAGCGTGATTATCAGTTAAACGCTCAATATTGGGATCAGTTTGAGAC
>JAHZHM010000310.1 GCA_019420265.1 Clostridiales bacterium | reverse complement strand
GCATCCATGAACCCTTGCCCTTGCGGCAACTACGGCGATCCCGAGCGGCCCTGCACCTGCACGCCGCATCAGATCTCCAGATACCTTGCCCGCATCAGTGGGCCGCTGCTGGACCGCATTGATCTGCATGTGGAGGTCTCGCGGCCGAAATATGAAGAACTGCACATGGCTCCGGCGCCAGAGGATTCGCGAAAAATTCGGGAGAGAGTGAATGCGGCGCGATCCCTGCAAAAGGAGCGGTTGGCTGGAAGCGGTATTTTTTCCAACAGTCAGCTATTTGGAGAAACCTTTGAGCGATATTGTGCGATAGGAAAAGAGGCCAGCGACCTGCTCCAAGCGGCATTTACTGCGCTGAATATGAGCGCGCGGTCGTATAAGCGCATCTTGATGGTTGCGCGCACCATTGCAGATCTTGCGGGAGAGCAGAGCATCCGCGAGGAGCATATTGCCGAGGCAATTCAATACCGCACGATGGATCGCAAATATTGGGGAGGAGGGGCATGATGCTGGGCGGTTATGAGTTTTACTGGTATTGGCTGGCCAGCACGCCGCGCTTTGGTGCCAAGCGGATTTTCGCGTTAGCCAGCCAGGAGCTGGATTTTGCAGAGCTCTTCGAGCGGGCGGAGCACGGTGGAAATTTAGAGATTTTTGGGCTTTCCCCGATCATGGCAAAAGGTTTAAAAGAGCGGGCAAACCGCGCGCTTCTGGAACAGGAGTTAGCAGAGCTAGAGCAGGCAGGAATTGGCATCTGCACGATGATTAGCCCGAGCTATCCCAAGCTTTTGAAGGAAATTGCCGCTCCGCCGGCTATGCTCTACTATAAGGGGAACCTGGATGTGCTGGGAGAGAAGGCGCTGGCTGTTGTGGGCAGCAGAAAGGCCTCCCGCAAGGGAACGGCGAATATCCGCCAGATTTCCCGGGAACTGGCAGAGGCGGGCGTTTGCATCGTCTCGGGAATGGCACGCGGCATCGATTCGGCGGCGCATCGTGGTGCGCTGGAGGCAAACGGCGGCAGGACGATCGCCGTGCTGGGCTGCGGCGTCGACATCATCTACCCGAGGGAGAACGAGGATATCTACGAGCAGATCTGTCAAAGAGGCGCGGTGATCAGCGAATACAAGCCGGGCTCGACGCCGCTTCCGGGGAACTTCCCTGTGCGCAATCGCATTATGAGCGGCATGGTGCCGGGGGTTCTGGTGGGCGATGGCAAGGCGAAAAGCGGCGCGCAGATTACAGTGCGGCTGGCGGCAGAAGAGGGAAGAGATATTTTTGCATTGCCGACAGAGGCGATGAACCCACTCTATGAACTGCCTAATTTGCTCATTGCAGATGGCGCATATGTTTGTCTGGGAAGTAACGATATTTTGAATTTTTATGGCTGGGAGGCTTCAAAAGCGCCGGGGCACCAGATTTCTGCGCCTGTAGGGCTTGATTTTTTAGAAGGGGAACTGTATAATCTGCTTTTGAAAGGCGAAATGGAGATAGAACAGATTGCAGATAGCCTGGGCAAGCGGCCGCAGGAGCTCTCTCTTGCTTTGATGAAACTGGAGCTGAAGGGGCTTGTGGTTCGGTTGGCAGGAAATAGATATGCCATAGCGCAAGGATCAATATAGAAGAAAAGAAGGCGGGC
>JAHZHM010000031.1 GCA_019420265.1 Clostridiales bacterium | reverse complement strand
GCCCTCTGGCTGGAAGGCTTCCTTTGAAACGCGGTTCAGATAATCTGTGATCACCTGCTCCGGAATATACGAGATAGCTCCCTGCGCCAGCGCCTGCTCAAATTCCATCAGCTTGACGCCCTCGAAGGTGTCCACCTGGGAAATCTCTGCCAAAATGCTCTTGGCGGCCTCCAGCGTAATCTGGCAGCCATCTGCGCCGTAGACCTTATAGCCGTTGTATTTGGCCGGGTTGTGGCTAGCGGTAACGACGATGCCGCCGTCGCAGTGCAGCGCGCGGATAGCATAGGAGACGGCCGGCGTTGGCATGAGCTCCCGGTAGAGATGCACGCGCACACCATTGGCCGCAAAGACGCAGGCCGCCGTCTGGGCGAAAAGCGTGGATTTGATGCGGCTGTCGTAGCCGATGGCAACCGAGGGATTTGTAAATTTTTTATGAAGGTAGCTGCAATAGCCCTGGGTCGCCCGGGCAACGGTATGGACGTTGAGCCGGTTGGTGCCCGCGCCAATCACACCGCGCAGACCGCCCGTGCCAAACTCCAGGTCCCGGTAGAAGCGGTCGAAAATTGCGGCTTCATCGCCGGAAATTTGCTCTAGCTCGGCCTTTAAATCGGCATCCCGCAGCGGTGCGGAAAGCCAGAGCTGATAAGTTTCAAATGCCTGTTTTTGCATAATATCTCCCCTTGAAAAATGTCGCCTTCTAACACGGCGCCGGAATATACAAATTATAGTATAAAAAGCCTGGCGTTTCAAGCGCTGCAACCTTGAAAGAAGGGCGGCCTTATGTTATACTGCAATCGAACTATCAATTTTTATGCAGGAAAAGCGAGAATGGCATGAATTTAGAGCGGTACCCACTCAAAATGCGGCCGGCCTATAAGGATTCCCTTTGGGGCGGCGACACGCTGAAACGAAAGTTCGGCAAGGATTCCGGCCTGGCCATCACGGCGGAAAGCTGGGAGCTTTCCACGCAGAGCGCCGGGCAGAGCATCATCGCAAACGGGCCTTATGCGGATATGCCTTTTGCGCAGTATGTCCGCCAGTTTCCGGCGGCGGTTTCCCCGGATTTTAAGGCGGAAGATAAATTTCCCATCTCCATTCAGGTGCACCCATCGGATGAGAATGCTGGCCCGGGCGAAGAGGGCAAGGCAGAGGCGTGGTATATCGTCTCGGCCAATCCGGGCGCGCGTATTTATTACGGTTTAAAAGAGCAAATTACAAAAGAAGAGCTGAGAAGGCATGCCATAAGCGGGACGATGGAGCAGGTGGTCAACCAGGCGCCCGTGCAGCCGGGGCAGATTTGGTATAATCATCCGGGCATTGTGCATTCGCTGGAAGGCGGCGCGCTGGTGGCGGAAGTGCAGCAGAACTCGGATACGACTTACCGCGTCTACGATTTTAACCGCAAAGATGCCAAGGGCAATCTGCGGGAGCTGCATCTGGAAAAGGCGCTGGATGTCATCGACTATGCGCCCCAGCAGGGGGATGAAAATGCGATTTTAAGCGAAAAGGCGGAGGGAAATGCGCTTGCGCCTTTGTTCGTTTGCCAGCATTTTAAAATGGAGCGGCTGGATGTGCAGACGCAGATCGACCTATGCTGCGGGGAGCAGAGCTTCTATTGCCTGCTGTTCCTGGAGGGCAGCGGCAGCATCATCCATGCCGGGCAGAAACTTGATTTTACGGCAGGAGACTGCTATTTTATCCCGGCCGGGCTGGGAGAATACCGGGTGGAAGGCGCCTGCATGGCGCTGGCCGCCCATATGTAGCAAAGGAGCAAACAAATGAAAATAACCGCACTGATTATGGCAGGGGGAAAGGGCGAACGCTTCTGGCCCAGAAGCAGAACGCATCTTCCCAAGCAGTTCCTCTCCCTGACGGGCGACGGCAAGACGATGATCCAGCTGACGGTGGAGCGCATCTCAGGCCTGGTGGATATCAGCGATGTCTATGTCGCGACCAACCGGGCATATAAAAGCCTGGTGCAGGAGCAGCTTCCGGGCATCCCGGAGGAGAACATCCTGCTGGAGCCGGTGGGCCGCAATACGGCGCCCTGCATCGGCCTGGGCGCGGAGCATATCGCCAAAAAGTACGACGATGCCATCATGATGGTGCTGCCCTCGGATCACCTGATCAAAATGCCGACGGTGTTCGCCGGGGTGCTGGAACATGGTGCAAAAGTGGCGGAAGCCGGGGAGAACCTCGTTACCATCGGCATCACGCCGGCCTATCCCGAAACGGGCTATGGCTATATCAAGTTCGATGCTGCGGCAAAAAACGGCGAGGCCTATGCCGTCGAGCGGTTTGTGGAAAAGCCGGATCGGCCCACGGCAGAGCAGTATTTGGCCAGCGGCGACTACCTCTGGAACAGCGGTATGTTCCTTTGGAAAGTCTCCTCCATCCGGGCCAACATCGCAAAATATATGCCCGATTTGGCGGGCTCTCTGGCGAAAATCGCGGCCAGCATCGGCACGGGCAGCTATGAAAAAACGCTGGAGGCGGAATTTACGGCAATCAGGGGCGAATCCATCGACTATGGCATCATGGAAAAAGCCCAGAATATCTTCATCCTCCCGGGCAACTTCGGCTGGGACGATGTGGGCAGCTGGCTGGCTGTCGAACGGATCAACCCGACGGATGAACACGGCAATATGGTAAAGGGCAATGTCGTCTCCTACGATATGCGCGGCTGCACCATCGAGGGCGGCGAAAAACTCATCGCGGCTGTGGGCCTGAGGGATATCATCGTCGTAGATACGGCGGATGCGACGCTCATCTGCGATAAGCAGAGCGCTGGCGATATCAAGAAAATTTTGGAATCTCTGCGGGAACAGGGCAGGGAACAGTACCTTTAATCGGAAAGGCAGTAAATGAATATTTTTAGGGAACTATACAACTACCGGCAGATGATTTTCAGCCTGGTCAAGCGGGATTTGCGCGGGCGGTATAAGGGGTCTGTCTTTGGCTTTTTATGGACATTTCTAAACCCGCTTTTGCAGCTGGTCGTCTATACGTTCGTGTTCTCCTTTTTGCTCAAATCCGAGATTGAGAACTACTATCTGTTTTTGTTCGTGGCGCTGATTCCGTGGCTGTTCTTTTCCACGGCCATCACGGGCGGCTCGGGCAGCGTGCTGCATCAATCGGGCATGGTAACCAAAATCTACTTCCCCAGGGAAGTGCTCCCCATTTCGCATGTTACCAGCGCGTTTATCAACATGCTGTATTCCTTTATCGTGGTCTTCATCGTGATCATCATCGCCCGGGTGCCGGTAAGCCCTGTGGCGCTGCTGTATCTGCCCATCGTCATGATTGTGGAATACTTTCTCGCCCTTGGGATCACCATGCTCGTCTCGGCTATCACGGTCTATTTCCGGGATCTGGAGTTTATCCTGAGCATTTTCATGATGGCCTGGCAGTATCTGACGCCCGTCATGTATTCCGTGGATATCGTCCCGGAAAATTTGATGAAGATTTTCATGCTCAACCCCATGACGCCCATCACCATCGCATATCGGGATATCCTCTATTATGCCAAAGCGCCGGATCTCTCCACGCTGTTGCTGGCCGTCGGCATGAGCGCCGTGTTTATGATCATCGGGTTCTGGGCGTTTGGAAAGCTGAAAAAACGCTTTGCGGAAGAGATGTAGGGCGGTGAGAAAATGAGCGCAATCAAAGTAAGCAATGTCAAAAAACAGTTCCGGGTCTATCTGGACAAAGGCTCCAGCCTGAAGGAACGGTTTTTATCCTTCAAGAGAAATAAATATGAAGTGCGCACGGTGCTAAACGGCGTGAGCTTTGAAGTGGGCCGGGGCGAGGCCGTGGGCCTCATTGGCCATAATGGCTGCGGCAAGAGCACGCTGCTCAAGCTGCTGACGCGCATCATGTACCCCAATGAGGGCAATATTGAGATGAATGGGCGGGTCTCCAGCCTGATTGAGCTGGGCGCCGGGTTCCATCCGGATATGAGCGGCCGGGAGAATATCTATATCAACGCCGCAATTTTTGGCCTGACCAAAAAGGAAATTGATGCCCGGCTGGATGATATCATCGCATTTTCCGAACTCGAAGAGTTCATCGATAACCCGGTGCGGACGTATTCCTCGGGCATGTATATGCGCCTTGCGTTTTCCGTCGCCATCAATGTGGATGCGGATATCCTGCTCATCGATGAAATTCTGGCCGTGGGCGATGCCAACTTCCAGATGAAATGCTTCAACCGGCTGCGGGAGATCAAGCAGCAGGGGGTTACCATCGTGCTCGTCTCCCATGCGCTCTCGCAAATCGAGCAGATCTGCGATCGCACCATCTGGATCCAGGATGGGCTGATCCGCATGGATGGCAAGCCGCGGGATGTGCACATGGCATACTCAGATTTCATGGGGGAAAAGCGCCAGGAGGCCGCCAAGAAAGAGGAAGAGCGCAAGAAAAAAGAAGAAGAGCGCAAAAAGAAGGAAGAAGAGAAAAAGCGCAAGGAAGAAGAGGAGCGCAAAGAAGCCGAAAGAAACCCGGGGCTGGGGCTTCCGGGCAAAGTCAAGCGCTGGGGCAATGGCCTGGCGAAAATCGAAGATGTGTGCATGAAAAATGCCGCGGGCGAGGAGCGCATCGTCTTTACCACGGGCGAGAGCGTAACCATCGAGATGCACTATCAGGTGCAGCAGCCTGTGCAGGATGCGGTATTTGGGTTTGGCATTTTCCGGGTAGACGGTGTGCAGTGCTATGGCTCCAATACCCGCATTGACAGATATGAAAAGTTTGATCTCGGGCAGGATGGCCTTTTGCGCGTGCAGGTGGATAACTTAAGCCTCATGCCCGGAGCATATATGCTGGATGTTACCATCGAGCAGGAAATGGAAGTTCCGGTGGATTACTACCGGGATGCCGTTCGTTTTGAGATGCGCTCCCCCTATTCGGATGTCGGGGTGAGCCGCTTGCAGCATACTTTTACTTGGGAGGAAAAAGGAAATGAGTGAGCAGGTCAATATCGAGCAGATTATGGAAGAAATCCGCCGGCAGATTGCCGAAAAGGGCATCTCGCTGGATATTCCGGAATTTTCGGGTGCCTCGGAAAAGCCGGTGGCGGAGATCGCGCCTTTTGATATGAATGAATTTATGCAAAGTGTTGCGGCAGTCGATCGCAGCTATCAAGTGGAGCGCTATGCGCCCATCGTGGGCAACCCCATCTCCAAGCTGATCAAGCGCGTGGTGCGCAAGATGGTCAACTTCATTATCACCCCGATCGTGGAGGATCAGAATGCGTTTAACGCTGCTGCCGCCAAGACGATTTTCTCCCTGCAGAGCTATATCAGCGAGCTGGAAAAACGCATGAAGGAACTGGAGGGTGCAAAGGAGCAGGGAGAGCGCAAATGAAGATCATCCAGATACTGCCCTCCATTTCCTTTGGGGATGCGGTTAGCAATGATGCCATTGCGATAAAAAAAGTTCTTTCCCAGATGGGATATGAATCGCGCATTTATGCGGAAAATATTCATCATAAAATGCAGGGGCAGGCGCGGCCCTATCGCAAGATGGAGCGCATGCGGAAAAATGATGTGCTCATCTATCATAATTCTATCGGCACGGAGATGACCTTCGATTTTGAAAATTTCTCCTGCCGCAAGATTATGATCTACCACAATATTACGCCGCCCGCATTTTTCGATGGCTACGATAACCGCTCCAAACGGCTGACGACCTACGGCCTTGCTGCCACGAAATGTATTGCGGATAAGATGGATTATTGCCTGGCAGTCTCGGAATTTAACAAGCAGGATCTGCGTGATATGGGCTATACTTGCCCCATCGATGTCCGCCCAGTATTCATCCCGCTGCTGGATTACGAGAAAAAGCCCAGCAAGAAAATTTTGGCGCGATATGAAAATGACGGGTACACGAATATCCTGTTCGTGGGCCGTATTTCCCCAAATAAAAAGCAGGAAGATGTCATCCGGGCTTTTTATTACTATAAAAGAAATAAAAACCGCAAATCCCGGCTGATCTTGGTGGGCAATCACGCGGGCATGGAGAAATACTCCTATAAACTTAAAAATTATGTGGACGAGCTCGGCCTGGCGGATGTCGTCTTTACGGGCTCGATCCCCTTCGATGAGATTCTGGCGTATTATCATCTGGCAGATCTCTTCCTGTGCATGAGCGAGCACGAGGGTTTTTGCGTGCCGCTGGTGGAGGCGATGTATTTTGGGGTGCCCGTCCTGGCCTATGCCAGCTCGGCCGTTCCCGGCACGCTGGGTGGCTCTGGCGTTTTGCTGAAGGAGAAGGATCCCGTTTTGGCCGGAGAGATGATGCACCGCATTTTATCGGATGAAGCGCTGCGCCAGCAAGTTCTGCAAAAACAAAAAGAGCGCCTGCAGGATTTCTCCTTCGAGGCCGTTCGGGCGTTATTTGAAAAGCAAATGAGTGCCTTTTTGGAGGAAACGAAACGATGAGAGTGATACAAATGGTTTCGGCGCTGCTGCCGGGAGATGCCGTTGGCAACGATGCGTTGGCCATCCAGCGAATGCTCCTGGAGCAAGGCTATGAGACGGGCATCTACTATCATTCTGCGCACCAAAAAACAGCTGCTCTGGGCCAAAATAGAGAGCATCTGCGGCTGACTGAGCAGGATATTCTGCTCTATCATCATGCAACGGGGGATGACATCTGCTATCAGATGCAGGATTTCCCTTGCCGCAAAGTGATGATTTATCACAATATCACGCCGCCTGAGTTTTTCGAGGGTTTCTCCAAAGAGACACAGCGAGGGACGCGCGCCGGCATCCGCTGCACGCAGTATCTCGCGGACAAAATGGATTACTGCCTGGCTGTCTCTGAATTTAACAAACAGGATTTGCTGCGCATGGGCTATACCTGCCCCATCGATGTGCGCCCCATCCTCATCCCCTTCTCGGATTACGAGCAGAAGCCGGATGCGGCGACGTTGGAAAAATACCGCGATGGCGTGACGAACATTCTCTTCGTGGGCAGAATTGCGCCAAATAAGAAGTTCGAGGATCTTATCCGCGCATTCTACTACTATAAAACGCAGAAGAACCCCAATTCCCGTCTGATCTTGGTGGGCTCCTGCGGCGGCATGGAGAACTATCAGCAGGCGCTGGAGCAATATGTCCGGCAGCTTGGGTTAGAGCAAAGCGTGGTCTTTAGCGGGCATGTGAGCTTCCCCGAGATTTTGGCTTTCTATCATGCGGCGGCTCTCTTTCTGTGCATGAGCGAGCACGAGGGCTTTTGCGTGCCCCTGGTAGAGGCGATGTTCTTTGGCGTGCCCATCGTGGCCTATGCCAGCACAGCCATCCCCTCGACGCTGGGCGGCTCCGGGTTTTTGTTGAACCAGAAGGATCCGGTCCTTGCCGGAGAGGTGATGCACCGCGTCTTGACGGATGAGCAGTTAAAGGCACAGCTGATCGCAGGGCAGAAAAAACGGTTAGAGGATTTTTCCTATGAAAAAATCAGCGCGCAGCTTTCCGAATACCTGCGGGCGTTTATCGGGAGGGAATAAGAGATGCTCAAGAAAATTGCATTTGTATGCCAGCGCTATGGGCTGGAAGTAAACGGCGGAGCCGAGCTGCATTGCCGCCAGCTGGCAGAACGGCTGAATGAGTATTACGATGTCGAGGTATTGACGACCTGCGCCATCGATTATATTACCTGGGAAAATGAATATGAGCCGGGCGAAGAGATGATTGGCGAGGTGCTGGTGCGCCGTTTCCCCACGGATTTCCCCCGGGATATTAAAATGTTTGGCGCGCTCAGCGGCGAAATTTTCTCCAATAAAATGCACTCATCCAAGCAGGAAGATGAATGGCTGCGGGCGCAGGGGCCGGTCAGCGGAGAACTGCTTAACTTTATCAAGGAAAATTACCAGGAATATCAGGCCGTCATTTTTATGACGTATCTCTATTACCCAACGGCCGTGGGCATTCTGATCGATATTCCCAATAAGCTGCTCATCCCCACTGCGCACGATGAGCCGCCTGTGTATCTGCGGCACTATAAGAAAGTGTTCAAAGCGCCGAAGGGCATCATCTACAACACCATCGAGGAGCAGCGGTTTATCCAAAAGAAATTCGATAATGCGGATATCCCCTCCATCATCTGCGGCGTGGGCGTGGATGCACCGGATCCAGAGACGCTTCCCTCGGCGGAAGCCTGCTTTGGCATCAAGGGAGACTATATCACCTATGTCGGCCGCATCGATGAATCTAAGGGCTGCAAGGAACTGTTCCGCTATTTTAGAGAGTATAAGCGCAAGCACCCGGGCGAGCTCAAGCTGGTTTTGGCGGGCAAAGCGGTGATGGATATCCCAAGAGATCCGGATATCATCAGCTTGGGGTTTGTCTCGGATGAGGAAAAATTTGCCCTGATGCGCGATGCGAAGTGCCTGGTGCTGGCTTCTGAATTTGAGAGCCTTTCCATGGTCGTCCTAGAGAGCATGATCATGGGTCGGCCGGTGCTGGTCAACGGCAAATGCCTGGTGCTGCGGGGGCATTGCACCAAGAGCAACGCCGGGCTGTATTTTGAAAACTATGCCGAGTTTGAGGGCACGCTTTCCTACCTGCTTTCGCATCCCGAGCAGTATGAGCAGATGCGGGAAAACGGCAGGAAGTATGTCCGGCAGAATTACGACTGGAATGTCATCCTGGAAAAAATCCGCGGCATGATCGAGAGCCTGGAGCCAGTCTGCAAAGAAGAAGAGGAGCAGGAGCCGGAGTTCTAAAGCCGGAGGAGGAGCGCAATGAGCATTTTAGTTACAGGAGGGACGGGCTATCTGGGGGCGCACACCTGCGTCAAGCTGCTGGAGGCGGGCAGAGATGTCGTCATCATCGATAATCTCGTCAATTCCAAGGCCAATGTTTTGGATAGCCTGGAACAGATTACAGGAAAACGTCCGCTGTTCTACTATGGCGATCTCCGGGATGGCGCGCTGCTGGAGCAGATTTTTGGAAAGCACGAAATCGAGGCGGTCATCCATTTTGCCGGGCTCAAGGCAGTGGGAGAATCCGTGCAAAAGCCGCTGGAATACTACGATAATAATTTGGGCGGCACCATGGCGCTGCTGGAGTGCATGCAAAAGCATGGCTGCAAGCGCATCGTGTTCAGCTCTTCGGCCACGGTTTACGGCATGCACAACGCCGTTCCCTTCCGGGAAGATATGCCCACTTCTGCGACCAACCCCTATGGGCAGACCAAAGTGATGATCGAGCAGATGCTGCGGGATCTCTTTACGGCAGATGCGGGCTGGGGCATCAGCATTTTGCGGTATTTCAACCCCTTGGGTGCGCATGAGAGCGCGCTGATCGGCGAAGATCCCAACGGCATCCCCAACAACCTGCTGCCCTATGTTGTGGGCGTGGCGGCGGGCAAATACCCCTGCCTGAATATCTTTGGCGATGATTACGATACGCCAGACGGCACGGGCGTGCGCGACTATATCCATGTGGACGATCTGGCGGCGGGCCATATCCTGGCGCTGGAAGCGCTGGAGCAGGGGCCGCGGCTGGATATCATCAACCTGGGAACGGGAAAGGGCTATAGCGTCAAAGAGGTGGCGAGTGCCTTTGAGCGGGCCACGGGCATCCATATTCCCTGCAAAATCCAGCCCCGCAGGCCGGGCGATATTGCCACCTGCTATGCGGATATTGCCCATGCCAGAGAATATCTGGGCTTTGAAGCGAAAAAGGATTTGGAGCAGATGTGCGCAAGCGCCTGGGCGTTTGCCGAGCGCAAGCTGATGCAAAAATAAGGCAAAAAAGGCAGGCCAGATGGCCTGCCTTTTTGATGCGCAGAGAGGAAAAGGCGGGATGTTTTGTATAATTTTGGCCTCCGGGAAGTAAGATAATAACAACCAAAAAGGAGGCTATCATGAATCAGAAATATCCCTTTGAAAACCCGCCGCTTCCGTATGGCTATCGGGAGCTGGAACCGTTTATCGATGAACGGACGCTGCATTTTCACCACGATAAGCATTTGCAGACCTATGTGGATAACCTAAACGCGGCGCTGGCGCAGGATGAGGCGCTGCAAAGCTGGACGCTGGAACAGCTCATCTTGGGCGAAGAGCAGATCCCAGAATCGCTGCGCACGCCCATCAAAAACAACGCTGGCGGAGTCTATAACCATATCTTCTATTTCGAGGGCATGGCGCCGCATCACCATCTGCGCCCGGAAGGCGAGCTGAAGCAGGCGCTGCATCGGGCGTTTGGCGGCTACGATGAATTCTGGAAGCAGATGAAAGCGGCGGCGCTGGGGGTCTTTGGCTCGGGTTACGCATGGCTTTGTATGAATCCCGAGGGCGAGCTGGTCATTTTAAAAACGGCCAACCAGGAAACGCCGCTCACGCATGGCCTTTGCCCCATTCTGACGGTAGACGTCTGGGAGCACGCCTACTATCTCAAAAACCAGAACCGCAGAGGGGAATACCTCAATGCCTGGGCGCAGGTTATCGATTGGAAGAAGGCGGAGCAAAAATACCTGGATTGCATGCAGGCGCAAAAATAACAAAGGCGCCTATGGATAAGCAAAGGGGAGGGCAGACCGTTTGGGTTTGCCCTCCCCTTTTTCTGCTTTCCAGCCCGCAGTTAGCTGTTTCGCAGTTTTTCCAAATCCTCGATGGAAACATCCATTTTCCTGGAAACTTCCTCCATGCTCATGCCCGAAGAGAGAAAGCGCGCCACAACCATTTTCATCTCTTCGCCCACTTCTATAATGTGGCCATCCAAATCGTAGAACCGGACGACGCGCTGCCCCCAGCTATGCTCCTTCACGTCTCCCAAATATTCAATTTCCGGGTATGCTTTCAGCTTGCCTAAAAAAGCGTCGAAGTCCGGCTCTTCAAAACAAAGCTCCATATTGTTGGGTCGATGCGCAATGCGCTCTTTGGGCAGGCCGGTCAGCCAATCAAAATCCTGCTGCAAGGCCAAACCGCAGGTAAAAGCGATGTTTTTTCCATAATCCTGGAAGACTTCCAGCCCAAATAAATCCTCGTAAAATGCTCTAGCAGCGCCAATATCGGCCACGGATAGCACTGCGCCAAAATATTTCATCTCAAAGCTCCTCTCTGTTTTCTGTTCCGACTCATGCGTGCATAGCGGCTATATCGGCCGCAGATTTTGCTTCAATCATTCCGCCATCCAAGCCATGCGCCTTTCGCCCGGCGTTTTGGCACCCAAATATGCCCGGGCGCAGGTTTTCTGCGCGGATAAGGGCAGAGGAGGGCGGCAAAACTCGCGCGGGCAGGCCCATGCCCTTCCAAAAGCGCGAAATGCAGGCAAGCTGCTCTTCGGCAATAGCCGGGAGCTTTGGCGCATCCAACTGGCCGTTTTTCTGGGCTGCCGCGATTTTCTCTCTGCGAAATCCGTTATGAGCTCTCTGCTGCTCCAGGCTTTTTGCCAGAACTTTGTTTTTTTCGGCCACTTGCTCTGCTGTCTGCGCATGGAAAAGTATTGCCGGTATGTCTTGCCATCTATGCTCTGCATCCGCCCATCAATCCAGGCAAAGCAAAGCGCCTCTTCCAGAGTCCCTCGCCGCTTTTCAGGTCTTGGGCCTGCCGGATGCACCGGCGCTGGATTGGCAGTGCGCGGCAAGCTATGCTCGGAATTCGTCTCGATTTGCAAACTCCAAAATATCGCTCCTGATGCCTCTCCCTCTGCGCCGCTCTAGCGCTCGGCATCCTCTGGCGCAAAAAGGTCGAAGGAGACTGGCGTGTAGAAAAGCTGGGCGATGCGGCCCGGGTCTGCCGTCTGGCCGAGAATCCACATGAGCTTGGTCAGCACAGCCTCCGTCGTCATGTCGTAGGCCTCGATCATGTCATAAGCCTCCTTGATGCGGTGGCCCACCTGATAGACGGCCATATCGCTGCCCTCGGAAGGGACCTGCGTCGTCATAATGATGGTCTTGCCCGCCCTGGCGCCCTCCGCGATCACCGAGGGGAAATCGCAGTATTCGTTGTGCGGAACGCCGCCCACCCCATAGCTTTCGATGATGACGCCATCATTCTGCGCCAAAAGCTGCGAGAGAAATTCCGGCCCCAGCCCAGGCGTCAGCTTGAGCAGCGCGACTTTGGGGTTGAGCGTTTGATAGACGCGCATCTCTCCCTGAGGCACTTGCGGGATATAGGTG
>JAHZHM010000309.1 GCA_019420265.1 Clostridiales bacterium | reverse complement strand
CATGGAGCAGCTCAAAGATAATATCGAGATTTTTTCCAAAAAAGAAGCCGTCCCCGGCTGCATGACGGATGAGGAAAAAGAGCTGCTCAGAAAAGTCAAGCAGGCATATGAGCGCCGCGTTACCATCCCCTGCACGGGCTGTGAATACTGCCTGCCCTGCCCAAAGGGCGTGGCCATTCCCCAGATTTTCCAGCTCTATAACCAGGGCATGATGTTTGAAGCGTTTGATCAGCCAAAGCGCAGCTATATGTTCCAGCGAAACGCCGGGCACGATCAGCCAAATTGCGTCGCCTGCGGAGCATGCGAAACAAAATGCCCGCAGCATATCGAAATTATCAAGCAGCTGAAGTTGGCGCATAGCAAGCTGGACGGCTGGTATGAATAAAAAAGCATGGAAAACCGCCTTCGGGCGGTTTTTTTTATTTTTGCTTTTCCTGTATGGCTCCGGTGCGCTCCAAGGCAATTTGCGTTTGCTGCGTCAGGTAGGAGAGAAACTGCTCCTGCGAGGGATACTGCCCGGCGCTCATGGCCTCTCTATCCTCCTGGGTAAGCAAAGGCCAGATATGGCAAATTAGCTGCTCCATACTTTGCTGCACTTCTTCTGGTGTTTTCCCCATGCTTTGGGCAAGGCGGGAATATAGCTCATGGGGTTCGATCTTTTTCATGGTGGCCTCCTACTTTGAAATGCTATGTTGGCACAAAAAATATTTTACAGCGGCATGTATTTATATGCGGAAATTGCATAGAATTGAATGCACGCATTCTGCTTGCGCTAAGGTATAAAAGAGGTGGAGTATGGAGTGGAATTATTCTAGAATCCGAGCGCTAAGAGAAGATAAGGATATGTCGCAAAAGGAAATTGCAGAGTATCTGCATGTCAGCCAGGCGACGTATTCTCGTTATGAATGCGGAAAACTGGATATTCCCACGCAAATTCTCATCCAACTCTCCATGTTGCATAAAGTCAGCATCGATTATCTGCTTGGTTTAGATAAGCTTTCTAAAGGCTCCGAAAGAGAAAAGCCTATAAGGAAATAATATACTTTTTTGAATGCAGAGACAAGGAATATCTCTCCTGGGAAAAGGGAGATATTCCTTGTTTTTTTGTGCCCACGTGGGCGAAAGATATTTTGGCGCGTATAAAAAAGATGCGAGCTGAAAAAAATGAGCAAAGCGGCAGATGATAAAAATGGAAATAGGAACAGATGCGCATAAGAGAATTTTTCCAAAGTTAGCTTTTTTTGTATTTTAAGCAACAAAAAAAGAAAAAATATCGAAAAATTTTGAGCCTGAAGCACCGATTGCACCCGAAACGGTGCATATAGCAAAAGAGAGTTGTCTAAAATAAAGATAAAACATTGAAATAAGGTTAATAGAATGTCGACATTGGATAAAGAGTTCGACAGCAGATTAGGTCAGAGAATTCAGAACTACCGACTGACGCAAAATCTGACGCAAGGGCAGCTTGCAGCAAGGATGCAAACGCAGGGCTGTGATTTGACGCGCAGCGCCATTGCTAAGATTGAGGTTGGCCAGCGAAGAATCTCTGTCAGGGAAGTTCGAGATTTTTGTATTGCGCTGGAGATTTCTTATGAAGCACTTTTGGATGAATGAATTGCTGAATGAGAAGCTGAACAAAGCTTTGCGAAAATAAAAGGGTTAAAACAGCAAATGCCAAATATGGGATATGAGTATTTGGTTATTTGTTGTCTTATCTATAATTAATTTAAATAGTCTATTGTTCTTTTGCAATAGATAAGGAAAAAAGGAGGAAGGAAACATGCGGAAAGCGAAATGGCTCAAAATTTCCATTAGCACGATTTTGAGCTTCGCGATGGTTTTTGGCATTACTCTCGGGCTTTTTAAGCCGTCTGTAAGCGCTGCAGTCGATATTGGTGCCAACCCGAAACCGGCCATTGATATCGCTGTTAATGTCCCGAGTGACTATCCAGGAACCTTTTTGGACTTTAAGGAAGAACTGACGCAGAAACTCATTGCGCAGGGCTTGCCGGCTGGCTCGTTCCGTATCACGGATACAAAAGTTTCCATCGATACGACGGACCTGAACGGTTGGTATGTTTATGACCACTATTATCGGGCAGAAGATTATAATAATCTGAATCTATCTGCAGATCAGAAGTTAAAGCAGCCGGATCGGCGCTCGAGCGATAGCAGCCAGAATGGCGCGTTTAAAAAGATCGACAGCTATTTCTTAAATGGCACCGTGCCGGATCAGGTTTATAACTTTGATCGCCACGTTCTCTCCTATGAGAAGAACGGCACGGCGAACATGGCGTTCGTTGGCTATGCAACCCCGGCTTATGCAGACTTCATGATCTACCCGGCCGCCAGCGATTCCACCAGAAACTTCAGCTTCAACATGGATGCTTCTGTCATCAATACGCATACGCTGACAGGCGGCGGCTTCCTGATGAACGCGGGCATCGATGCAGACGGCAAACTCTATGGCTATTTGCTCTTCTATCGGAGCATTAATACGAGCACAGGCGCTGCCACGCTTTCCATTTATAAGATTAATGGGATTGATGCAAAAAGTTCGCTGACGCCTGCATTCCAGGCGACGGAAGTCGTGAACAAAGCTGTCAGCCTGGGCGGCCAGAGAAAAGCGCGTATCTCGGTTGAGCTCAAGAGAAACAGCGTAACCATTCAGCAGCAGGCATTCAATGCCAACGGCACGCTGGCAGAGACGCAGGATATTTTCCGCGACTACAGCATTCCGCAGGTCAGAACAGGCTATACCTATAATGGCTTTGGCCCGATGATTGGTTATGCAAGCCACGGATGCTCCGGCATTTCCATGTTCCAGTTTACAGACCTGGAGATGAGCTATGAGGCTTCCGCATTCGACGCACTGAAGAACGTTCAGTATTATCAGGGCGCGGATTATAAATACTTCATCAACCTGGTTGGCGACAGCAACGACCCTGGCATCCCGAAGGAATCAGATAATTCTTATGCAGACGGTATCAACCGTATGAATGAGAACGAGATTTTCTATATCTCCAACGGCGATGATGGCCAGGTTGTTACGGATTCCACCAGAGATGAAAGCGGCAAGCTGACGCACCTGGGCCTTGGCTCTGAAAACGGCTATATCGCTGCTGGCGACGACTATGCCGGCTTGATGGCGCAGTATATCTATAATAACTATATTGAAGGCGTCAAGTTCAAGCAGGCGGAAGTTGAGAGCGATATCCCGCTGGCTAACTTCTATATGAAGGACAGCGAGTCGGGCGAGCA
>JAHZHM010000308.1:19901-21758 GCA_019420265.1 Clostridiales bacterium | reverse complement strand
GGCTGGAGCATCACGCCTTTTCCCTTTCTGGCAATCATGGCGTGGCTTTTGCGCACGCTCCGATCTTCTATGATAATATCTGCATTTTTTCCGCTGCCGACGATGTTTTCCGCAGTCAGCCCAATGCGCATTCCATACGCATCCTCTGCCCCGCCTACAATTTCCAGGTAGCCAATATATTGGCCAACTTCGCCCATCACGGCCTTGCGTTCCCGGTATTCCGCCCGGGAGTTCAGCACGAGCAAAAGCAGCATCATCGCCGCCAAAAATAGGAACCAATAGCGAAAGATAAACGAAAGTGTATCATATAGCTGCGCCAATTTTTTGCCTCCTTTCTATCTGAATCCGACATACTGCCATTTCGAGGGCGCCCTAGCAGCAGGGCCACATCACTGTCTGGCAGCAAAGATTTGAGCACACGCAAAGCTCGCAGCAATCCGCATTGCCAGTCTGGCTGCCGCTAAAACCGCCGGGGTTATTCATTGCATAAACGGCGCGGGCATATTCCTGGTTTGCCGGGTCCATCGCGTGCGCCTGGGCAAAATGCTGGCGCGCGCCGTCATACCAGCCGCGCTGCCGCAAAATAATGCCTTTCCAATAGTGCCATTCCGCGTCTCTTTGCCGCATACTATCCAAAATGGCTTCGGCTGCGCCAATATCGCCCACGCGTATCTTCTCTTTGACCGCCGCATAGCGCGCCGTTCCTTGGTATTCCGAACGGTATCGATATTGCCGGCCGCCCATTCCATAGGCTGAAGAATAGCCGCCTCCCCCGCCCATGCTCGGGCCAGCCGCCTCGCCTTTTCTCATTTTCTGAATGCTATCGTATGCGGCGTTAATTTCCTTGAGTTTTTCCGAAGCCTGCTCCCTGAGCGCACTATCCGCATACCGATCTGGATGGTATTTTTTCACCATCTTGCGGTATGCCGCTTTGACTTCTTCATCTGTGGCCGTCTCGCTCACGCCGAGCACATGATATGGATTCACGCTTATTTCCTCTCCATTCGGCGCATTCTCTGCGCAAAATTATCTTCTCGATGAGCCTTCATCCGCCCGCCCCTCATTCGCTGAGCAGGGAATCCCGCAAGAATACGCGGTAGAACTCGGCCACCCTGCCATATAGAAAATCATAGGCCAAGAAAGCTACCTGCGCCAGCACAATGCGCCAAACCATGGGAATGCTGGCAAGAAAGCCATCTAGCACGATTTGGGATGCAAAAAAATAGATCAGCACCATCCCGATATTGCAGTAGACCAGCCGCAGGATATACGCCGTCAGCTTATCCTTGGTTTTCCCACAAAAGTACCAAACAATTCCATAATGCCCAAACAGCAGCAGGTACGGAAGCGAGCTTGTAAAATCCGGCACGAGCAGCAGGCTGAATAGATATGTCCCGATGAACATAAGGATGCTCGTCCCCAGTTCCTTCTCGCTGATGAGCGGGATGGTGAGCATTCCTGCCAGGAAATACAGCGCCAGCCGTCCGCCGGGCACTAGCGTCGCGATATAAAGGCAGACCAGCGTCATGGCGGCGCACATCAGGCTCAGGCTGAGCCGGTATGTTTTTTTAGAATAATCAATCTTCATGTTCTCTATGCTTCCTGTTGTTCGCTCTGCCCCGGCTCGCTGTATTTGGCAAACACGGATTCCATCTTGGCAGGCAGACCGCGATAGATGATATTTTCCAAAATGCCGGCATGTCGCTTTATGTCTAGCAAATCCAGCGCCTTTCCAGCCTCATCTGCCGAGCTGAGCAGGTTGAAGCGTGCGCTTTCCAAAATGGCCTTGGTATCCGCCCCAAATCGCTGCAAAAACGGGTTATAGTTTTTGTTCTTCGCGTCTTTTTGCAGATCATC
>JAHZHM010000308.1:13066-19891 GCA_019420265.1 Clostridiales bacterium | reverse complement strand
ATATGATAGCCCAAATCCTGCAAAACCTCTTTTTGCTCGCCCAATGGCAGAAACAGATCGGCCAGCATTTTTGCAAACGCATCTGCTGCGCGGTCGATCTCCTGGCAGCCCTCCGCTTCCAGCGCTTGCAGCTGCTCCAGTTGCTTCTGAATCGTCTGCTGCGCCGCAGGATAGCGCCGAGCCGCGCGTTTTGCCGCGTTTTGATATAGCCCGCTGGCTGCGCCGGGCAGGCGCCTTCCATCTGCCCCGTGATCTTTCAGGCTATAGTAGCCCAGCAGCAGATTCATCGCCGCGGCATATTCCCGCCCCTCTGCAAAGGCCTGCGGTATTTTGTGCATCGGGTGAACCGGGCAGCGCATCTGCTCGTAGCGCGGCGCCTGCTGGGAAAGCGCAGAAGAGAGCAGATAAAGAAACGTGCAATCGTAGTTCAAAAGCAGGCGGCCTTTGATACCGTATTCCGCCAGTTGGCGGCACAGCCCGCAGTAGTAGGCGCGGAAGGTATCGTATTCTTTTACCAGAAGCTCACCCTTCTGCACCATCACATACCCAAACACAAAAACTTCCTCCGCACTGCCAAACTTTTTCACCCCGGCCTTCTGCTGCTCAAGAGGTAGGTAAAGTTATTATAACATTTTTTACTCCCTGTTGCCATTTCCCGGCGGTAATTCTCAATTTTTTTACATCTATACCGCCCGCACAGATTTGCCCCTTCAACATACTTATATAAAGAATTATGAAAAAAGGAGGCAGATAGCAAAATGAATCAGATGGATGCTCCCTATGTTTTTGGCGCTTTTACCCGGTACCCCAGCTGTGCCATGGAAGCGCAAACATGTAATAGAGTCAATTTTTTTGCTGATGCGGAACAACCGAATTTATACGCGAGAGCTTTTGTCGTGCCTCAGGCATATTCCAACTGCGCGCTGCCCAGCCAGGCGCTGCACAACGGCACGTTCTTTAACGACCTGTATATGCCCTATTCGACAGTCAATACTGCATGCGGCAGCTGCCCGCAGCATGTTCATAGTGAGATGCAGCAGGCGCGCGCCTGCCCTTGCAGGGAGGAGGAATAAGAAATGGCAAATTGTGGCTGCAACATGAGATACGCAATGCGCACGCCAGAGAGCCAGATGGATGTCTGCGCCGTTTCTGAGGGGCTTTGCCCGGCAGAGCTGGAAAAGAAACGTTCGCTCATGCAACAAATTACCGAATGCGAGTTCATCTGCATTGACATCAATCTCTATCTGGATACGCATCCCAACGATGCTCGCGCCCTTTCGGATTACAACTGCTATGCACAGCAGCTCCGGGCGCTTAAAGATATGTATGAGAAAGACTTTGGGCCGATTGCAAACTTTGGAAACTCTGTCAGCTGGGATAGCTGGAAATGGAATACCCAACCTTTCCCCTGGCACAGAAAATTTATGAGGGAGGAATAAGAAATGTGGATTTATGAAAAAAGGCTGATCTATCCTCTCGGCGATATTCGGCCCAACCCCAGAATGGCTAAGCTGACCGCCATGCTGCTTGGCGGCCCCAACGGCGAATTCACCGCCGCAACGACATATCTGAATCAGCGCTATTGCATGCCCTGCGGCGCTGTTCAGGCAATTTTGACGGATATCGGCACGGAGGAATTGAGCCATGTTGAGATGCTTTCCGTTATGATCCAGAAGATGCTGGCCGGCGCCAGCAAGGAAGAGCTCCGCGCGGCCGGTATGGAAGGATGGGTTGCCGCGTTTAACTGCTGCCCCTTCCCCAAAGACCAGAACGGCTATTCCTGGACTGCGGACTACGTCGGCACGACTGGCGACCCCATTGCCGATATCACCAACGACATGGCCGCCGAGCAGAAAGCCCGTGCAGGCTATGAAGGCGTCATCAAATTCTGCGACGACCCCGCCATCATCGCGCCGCTTCAGTTCCTGCGCGAGCGCGAAATCGTGCATTTCCAGCGTTTCGGCGAAGCGCTCAACATTCTGCACGACTATCTCGGCCAGTAGACTTTCGCTTGGCCCGATACTTTTTCAAAACCTGGCGCCGCTTTGCGGCCCAGGTTTTTCTATGCGGTGCTAGCATCGGAATTGCGGCATATGAAAAAAGCAGGCAATTTGCCTGCTTTTCCCATAAAAATCACAAAGATAGAGGTAATGATTCGATTCACATTTTCCGGCGCTGTCATTGTCCTGCGCCTCATCTTGGTGCCCGGCCGCATTAAAGCCGCGCGTCGCTACTGATGCAGATATCTTTTTTCGTACTGCGCCAGAACTCTCCGTTTCCCAACCGGCTCACACTCCGCTTCCTCTCTCTCCAAAAGAGGCATAGCAAGCTTGTCCCAAAGCTTTGCACTAGCCAGTTTTTCCATCACAAAGCTCACGCCCAAAAGCCCCAGAAAGGCGCCGCACAGCGCCAACATTCCCATTCCAAATAACTGCATCATCATGCCATCTCCTTTTGCACTTTCTCTTTCCTTCGCCCCTGGTATACCCAGATAAACCCTCTTGCATCCAGCTCCAGATATGCCCCGCTGGCCCGCAGCTGCTCTGCATACCCAAGTGTCATATGCTTCGCATCTTCCACGCCATAGAGCGTCATCCCACGCTCCGGCCTTTTTTCCGCATCCTCCTGCATTGTGCCTCCCCAAACTGCCGCATTTCCTATTCGCCCAATGATACGATTCATCAATATCTTCTTCAGATACTAGAAAGTTCACCTTTTTGCATAGTATGCTTGATACAAGCAATTTTCTCTCGTATCTTTTTTCGATACTACAAGAATACTCTTAAAAAAGTTTCCTGTCAAGATATTTTTTACTTGTTTTTTGCGTCTGGCTGTGTATAATGAAAAGAAAGGGGGTGGCGTTTTGACTCTCGGACAGAGAATACGGCAGCTACGGCTGGAGCACGGCTTTTCCCAGGAAGAGCTTGGAGCAAAAATCGGCGTACAAAAAGCTGCCATCAATAAATATGAGACGGGCACGGTCGTCAACCTAAAGCCTGCCATCATCGAAGGCTTAGCCAAGGCACTCTATACCACGCCTGCCTATCTGATGGGCTGGGAAGATCCTTTTGCTGCGCTTCCGGGTTCTGAAATTGAAGTGTTGCGTGAGCCGCCCCGGATAACGGCCATGCGGCCCATCGTCGCCACGGCCAAAGCCGGATGGAACGGCGCTGTTCAGGCAGAATATGAGGGCACGCGGCCAGTAACAGATCTGGCCAACCCGGAAGAATACGTCTGGATCCGAGTCGATGGCGACAGCATGGAGCCCGTGCTGCAAGACGGGGATTATATTTTGGTGCACCTGCAAAACACCGCAGAGAACGGCAATATTGTCGTCGCCATTGTGGATGGAGATGAGGCGACCATCAAGCGCTTTGAGCGGCAGAATGGCATCGTGCTGCTCAAGCCGGAAAACCGCCAGTATCCCACTCGGCTGCTGACCGGCGAGGCGCTGGAAACGCTCTATATCTACGGTGTCGTCCGCAAAGTGGAGCGGGATTTTTTCTAGGAAAATTCCAGGAAAGAAGAAAGCAGCTTGATCCACTGCATGAAAAAGGCGCGAAGCATATGCTCCGCGCCTTTTATCATTTTTTCAAAAAAAGAGCAAGGCAACTGCCCTGCTCTTTTTTTAGTGATACCGGCGCCCTGCCCGCAGACGCACCATCGCCCTGGCCAGCGCGATCTTGGAGCTCTTGTTCTCCCAGATGCTCTGCCTCTGGCGAATGCGCTCTTCTGCGCGGTGTTTTGCCTCTTCTGCGCGGCGCATATCGATATCCTCCGGCCATTCACATGCCTGGACGAACACAACCACGCTATCCTGCAAAACCTCCATAAAGCCCTCGCTATTGACGGCTTCCCGCCACGCGCCATCCTGCTTAATCGCAATCTCTCCCACCGCCAGCGAAGCGACCATGGGTGCATGCCCAGCTAGGACGGTCATCTGGCCATCAATGCCTGTAATTGTCAGCGCATCCACCTGGCCGGAGAAGAATTCGCGCTCGGGCGTCATGATGCTCAAATCAAATGTCATCTACTGCATCTCCTTCGCCTTGGCAACCACCTCATCGATGCCGCCAACCTGGAAAAATGCCGCTTCGGGCAAATCGTCCACCTCGCCGCCGATGATCGCCTCAAAGCTTCTGATGGTATCTTCCAGGGGAACGAACCGCCCGGGCTGGCCCGTGAACACCTCGGCCACGGCAAAGGGCTGAGAGAGGAAGCGCTGGATGCGGCGCGCCCGGTAGACCGTCGCCCTATCCTCGGCGGAAAGCTCGTTCATGCCCAGAATCGCGATGATATCTTTGAGCTCGCTATAGCGCTGGAGGCATTCCTGCACCGCCTGCGCCACTTCATAGTGCCGCTTGCCCACGATGCTGGGGTCCAGAATTCGCGAAGTCGATTCCAATGGGCTGACGGCCGGGTAGATACCCATCTCCGCCACGGATCTGGAAAGCACTGTCGTGGCATCCAGATGCGTGAAAATCGTGGCCGGAGCAGGGTCGGTCAGGTCATCCGCCGGGACATAGATGGCCTGCACGGATGTGATGGATCCCTTCTGGGTTGAAGTGATGCGCTCTTCCAGCTCGCCAAGCTCGGTGGCCAGCGTGGGCTGATAGCCAACGGCCGAAGGCATCCGGCCAAGCAATGCCGAAACTTCGTTGCCCGCCTGCACATAGCGATAGATATTATCGATAAAGAGCAAAACATCTCTGCTCTGCTGATCTCGGAAATATTCCGCCATGGTCAGCCCAGTCAGCGCGACGCGCATACGCGAGCCCGGCGGCTCGTTCATCTGCCCAAAGGTCATCGCCGTTTTGGAGAGCGCGCCGGATTTTTCCATATCGTGAATGAGGTCGTTGCCCTCACGGCTGCGCTCACCCACCCCGGCAAAAACCGAATAGCCGCCATGGTTGATGGCGATATTATGGATCAGCTCCATGATCAGCGTCGTCTTGCCCACGCCTGCGCCGCCAAACAGGCCAATTTTGCCGCCCTTGGCATAAGGCGCCAGCAGATCGATGACCTTAATGCCCGTCTCAAACAGCTCTGTTACCGGCTTGACACTTCCAAATTCCGGCGGCTGACGGTGGATTTCCCAGTGATCTGCCGCGTCAATCTCGCCCTTTTCATCGATGGGGGCGCCAAGCACATTGACAACGCGCCCAAGCACGCCCTCGCCCACCGGCACTTTGATGGATGCGCCCGTATCCATGACCTTGATGCCGCAGCAAAGGCCCTCTGTTGCCTCTAGGGCAATCGCGCGCACAAGCCCCTGCCGGATATGCGCCGCCACTTCCATATGCACGCCGTCTTCCGTGCTGAGCAGGTTATGCAGCGCGGGGCTTTGCCCCGGGAACTGCACATCCAGCACAGGGCCGCTAATTTTGATAATCGTACCAAACTCAGAGTTTTGCATGTCAATCCTCCCTTCCATGGATCAGGGCTTCCGCAGCGCCGGAGATCTCCGTAATTTCCTGTGTGATGGCCGCCTGGCGCGCCATATTGTATTGCGTCTGCAATTTCTTGAGCATCTCATCCGCGTTGCGCGTTGCGCTCTGCATGGCGTTCATGCGGGCAAAGTGCTCTGCCGCATAGGCCTGCACCAGCGCGCCGAACAAAATTCCCGTCACATACTGCGGCACCAGCAGAGAGAAGAGCTCCTGCGCCGATGGCTCGTAGATGATATCGCTCATTTTATGTGCCGCAATCTGCTCATAGTCCCCCCGGACGATGGGCAGAAGCCGGCGGATCACCGGCCTGTTTTTGGTATCTCCGTAAAAGGAGGTGTAGATGATGTAGACTTCATCCGTCAGGTCGTCATCGTAGAGATCGAAGATATCAAAGGCCAGCTTGCGGGCGTTGGAAAGCGATGGGTCCTGCACGGCGCCGGTGGTCTCGATATCCGGATACATCCCTCTCGCCTTGAAGAACTCCGTCGCCACCAGGCCAACCGTCAGAAGATACGTCTCTTTCTTTTCCTTGCGCTGGCTGATCGTCTCATACGCCAAATTGAGCACGCTGGCGTTATATGCCCCCGCCAGGCCCTTATCTCCCGCCACGACGATATACGTCCGCCGATCGCCGCCCCGGCCCGTCAGATACTGATGCGTTACGGATTCCGAGGATTGCAGAATATCCTTCATAGTCGCCTGCACGCGGGAAAAATAGGCGTTGTTATACTCGATGTGGCTCATCACCTTTTTCAGGCGGGAGGAGGCCACAAGGTGCATGGCGTTGGTGATTTTCCGGGTCTGCTTTACTGCCGCAATATGCGCGCGGATCTCATTGGTGTTCTGCATCCGGCTTCGCCTCCGTCTGCGCGCCAAACTGCGCAATCGCCTGCTCCAATTCTTCCCGCTGCTCCTGCGAGAGCGCACCTGTCTCATTAATATGAGCCATCAGGCGGCCGCAGGCTCCTGCCAAAAATTCTAGCAGTTCATTCTTATGCTGGGTTACCTGGTGCGTCGGAATCTCGGAAAAGGCGCCCTTTTGATATGCGATTAAAATGGCAACCTGCTCTGCCAGAGAAAGGATATTATCCTGGGGCTGTTTTGTCAATTCTACCAGCCGCTCTCCCCGATCCAGCATCTGTTTGGTGGAAGCATCGATATCCGAGCCAAACTGTGCGAACACCGCCATCTCTCTATATTGCGCCACATCCAGCCGCATGCTTCCCGAGACTTTTCTCATCGCCTCGTGCTGTGCCGAGCGGCCTACACGCGAAACCGAAAGGCCGACATTGACTGCCGGGCGAATGCCTGCGTGGAACAATTCGCTTTCCAGATAGATCTGGCCGTCTGTGATGGAGATGACGTTGGTCGGAAT
>JAHZHM010000308.1:9173-13056 GCA_019420265.1 Clostridiales bacterium | reverse complement strand
CTGCCATCGTCTCGACGATGGGCAGCGCCGTCATAGAGCCGCCGCCAAACTCATCGCTGAGCTTTGCCGCGCGCTCCAGCAGGCGGCTATGCAGATAGAATACATCGCCCGGATAAGCTTCCCGGCCCGGCGGTCGGCGCAGCAGCAGCGACATAGCCCGGTAGGCCACGGCGTGCTTGGAGAGATCGTCGTAGATCACCAGTGCATCTTTGCCTGCATACATAAAATGCTCGGCGATAGCGCAGGCCGCATACGGCGCGATATACTGCATGGCCGAGCTGTCGCTGGCCGTGGAGGCGACGACCACCGTATGCTCCATCGCGCCTTCCTGCTCCAGCGTGGCGATCATCTGCGCGATGGTCGAGGCTTTCTGCCCGATAGAGCAATAGACGCAGATCACATCCTTGCCCTTTTGGTTCAGCATGGCGGAAAGCGCGATGCTGGTTTTGCCCGTCTGCCGATCGCCGATGATCAGCTCTCTTTGCCCGCGGCCAATGGGGATCATGCTGTCGATAGCCAGAAGGCCGGTCTCCAGCGGCGTATCTACAGGCGCGCGCTGCATGATGGTGGGCGCGGGGCTTTCGATGGGGCGATATGCCTCGGGCTCCAGCTCTGCGCCATCCAGCGGGCGGCCGATCGGGTCGACCACTCTGCCCAGCAGCGCATCGCCCACGCCAATATCCGCAACACGCCCTGTGCCGCGCACAATCGAGCCGGATGTTACTTCGCTCGCGCCTGAAAGCAAAACTGCGCCCACGCCATCCAGCCGCAGATCCAGCGCCAGGCCATAGGAGTTATTTTCAAATTCCAGCAGTTCGCCATATCTGGAATGCGAAAGCCCGGAAACCTGGACAATTCCATCCGAACAGCTGACGACATTGCCATATTCATAGATTTTCGGCTCAAATTTGTAGCTGCCAATCTTCTCCTTCAGGAAAAGGCCAATCCCGCTTGTATCAAAATTTAGCATTCCTTTTCCTCCTAATCCGATAGGCACCGCTGCATCTGCTGCAGCTGCGTTTTCAGGCTCGCATCATAAACTTTGCCATCTGCAAAGATGCAAAAGCCGCCCAGCAGCGCCTCATCTTCGATTATTTCCAGTTCAGCCTTCTGCCCAAGCAGCTTTTCCATCCCTTGCCGGATGGAGGTAATCAGCTGCTCGTCATAAGGCTGCGCGATTCTCACTGTAACCTGCATCGCTTATTTAACCTCATGAAAAAATTCATCTACGACGCGGCGGTTATCCTCCAGGGAAACCTCTCGCTGCAAAATCCGCCCGGCAATCTGCGTCGCGGCCTGGGCAACCTGCTCCTGCATGCCCTCCATGGCGCGCGCTTTTTCCTGCTGGGCCTGCTGCCTAGCCTGGCTCAGCACCTGATCCGCCTGCTCCTTGGCAGCGTTTTTAATGCCTTCTGCCGCCTCCAGCGCTTTCTGCTCTCCCTGGCGGAGAATTTCCCGCGCCTGCTGCTCGCTCTCGGCTATCTGCTCTTCATATTGCGCCTGGCGCGCTTTTGCCGTCTCTTCCAGTTCTTTCGCCTGCTGCATCTGGCCGGCGATCTTTTCTGCGCGCTCGTCCATGAATTTGCGCACTGGCTTATAGAGCAGAACGCGCAGCAGAACATATGTTACGACAATATTGACAATATGAATGAGAATATCCAGTGGATAAAGCTCCATTTCTGCCTCCCTGCCCTAGGCCAGCGTAAACATCATGATCAGTGCGCTGACGAAACCGTAAATTGCCGTGGATTCCGTAAGTGCCAGGCCCAAAAGTAAAATGGAGTTGATTTTGCCCGAAGCTTCCGGCTGACGCGCAACCGCATCGACGGCTTTTCCCGTCGCCAAACCCATGCCCAGGCCTGCCACCGAGCAAGAAAGAAGGCAAAGTGCCGCTCCAATCGCAATATAACCGATTTCCATTTTTATTTCCTCCTAAAAATTTTTCAATTTATTTGTTCCAGAGCTTTGCCCCGGATGAAAACAAGTTTCGCGCTATTCCGTCGCTTCGTTGATGAAGCTGAGCGTCAGCGTTACAAAGATAAACACCTGAATGCAGGGGTGGAACACATTGAAGTATAACCCCACCAGGCTCGGAACATAGAGCGCGGCATTGCCCATGGCATAATACAGCAGCTCCATGACGATCATTCCGCCCAGCATGTTGCCGAAAAGCCGGCAGGCCATGGAAACAGGCACCGCCACATCCGAGACAATCTTGATGGGGAAAATGACCGGCGTCGGCTGCGCCATGCTCTTAATGCGCCCGCCCAGTCCCTTCTTTTTGATGCCGTAGTAGTTGATCAGGATGAAGGTGATCAGCGCCATGGCGAATGTCATGGTGATATCCGCGGTGGGCGCTCTCAGGCCGAAAAACTCCACGCACGAGCATCCAATCATGAGAAACGCCAGCGAGAATAAATAGGCCGGCAGGTTCTTCCCCATTCCAGGCGCCCGGGACTCCGTGTAGTTGCAGACCGCATCCACAGCAATCTCCAGCACATTCTGCAAGCCAGAGGGCTTTTCCCGCATCCGCGGGATAACGAAAATGCGCAGCAGCACTGCGATCACTAAAATCACCGCCATAGCCGCCCATGTGAGGACAACCGTGCTGCTGATCTCCATGCCGAAAAGCGTCATGCGCGGTGCGAACAGCTCAACCTTGAATTCTCCCGCGCTCTTTTTCCCAAAGAAAAAAGTCAGCGCCTCCAAAATCGCCAGCCACGAGCCCACAACCATCAGCACAGTTGGCAAGGTTTTCTTGCGCTTCAGCTTCTTATCCGGGTTTTCTGCCGCCGCGATTTTTTTGATCGCCGCTTTTCTCAGAAAAAACCCCAGCAGCGTAAGCAACAGCCCTGCTCCAACCAGAATCAGACATACAAGTTTTTCCTGTGTCATCTTTTTTTGCCTCTTTTTTATGAAAATAACTCCGCCGCAGCCGAGTGTTCCAATCCTCTTTGCCTGCTGTTTTCAGCTTTTTATGCGCAATCTCTCTTTGCCTTCGCGCCCCGCCGCGCTGCAATCATCTGCACAATCGCTCCTATCATGAGAGATGCCGCCTCAAAGCCGCCAGCCCAGGCCAGATCGTCCGGGCAAAGCCAAGCCGCCAGACCCAGCCCCAGCAGCAGAACCGCCGGGTTTGCCAAAGCCAATCGCCAGGGAATCCGCGCCTTATGGCAAACAGCATGGCAGAGCCGAGCCAACAGGAAAAAACCTGCGCCCCCGCATAGGATTCCAATCACCGCTCCAACCATGGCTCGCCCTCCTTTGCGCCACTCTGCAAGAGCATATTATATGCCTGTAAAATCAAAAATGCAATATAGTTGAAAAAATTTTTTTGTAATATTTTCGTCATTTTTCTTTCTGCTTTTATACACCCCGGTTTTATGGCAAAATTATTTCTATTTTTCTTTGATTCCCCGCCGTTTTCCATATCGCTTTGCACAGAGGAAAAATGCAGAGGTTTTCACGCAGGGGCGGCAATTCTTTCAATTCCGAAATAAATTGAACTGCCGTTTTTTATCTAAAAAAAGTCTGCCGGCATATGCCGGCAGACTCCTTTTTCTTTTTTTGAATTGCTATGCTTTTGCTCGCCGTTTTGCGGCTTTTCTCTGGAAGAACTTGACCAGCTCCACCAGCGGGATCGTGCTGATCGCCAGCGCCATGGCAACTGCATATTCCGCCAGGTTGATGCTCTCAAACTCAAACGCCGCAGCCAGGCCCGGCAGATAGATGACAGCCGTCGTCAAAAGCAGCGAAAGGATCATCGCGCCCCAGAGATACCGATTGTGGCTTTTCAGCGAGAATACGCTGGCTCTCTGGCTTCTCATATTGAAGCTATGGAAAATTTCTGCCATGCTCATGGTGAGAAATGCCATGGTCATGC
>JAHZHM010000308.1:0-9163 GCA_019420265.1 Clostridiales bacterium | reverse complement strand
TCTGCGCTTTGGGCGATCTCCCAAACGCCCGCCTCCATAAAGTGGCCGATGAAATAGGCAGCCAGCGTAATAATCGTTACCAGCACGCCCTGATACGCGACATCAAACCCCATGCCTCCGGCAAAAATGCCCTCATTGGAGTTGCGCGGCGGGCGGCTCATGAGGTCCGGCTCACCCTTTTCCATGCCCAGCGCCAGTGCCGGGAACGTATCCGTCATCAGGTTAATCCAGAGCAGGTGCACCGGCTTTAGAATGGTAAATCCCAGCATGGTCGCGAAGAAAATGCTCAGCACTTCGCTCATGTTGGATGCCAGCAAAAACTGGATGGATTTGCGGATGTTGTCGTAAATCCGGCGCCCCTCTTCTACGGCATGCACGATAGTCGCAAAGTTGTCGTCTGCCAGCACCATATCCGCAACGTTTTTGGTGACGTCCGTCCCCGTGATGCCCATGCCCACGCCAATATCCGCGCTTTTGATGCTGGGCGCATCGTTAACGCCGTCGCCCGTCATGGCGGTGATATATCCCTTTGCGCGCCACGCCTTGACGATGCGCACCTTGTGCTCGGGCTGTACCCGGGCATAGACGCTATACTGCCCCACCTTTTCTGCAAACTCTTCTTCGCTGAGCTCGGAAAGCTGCGCACCCGTCATCGCCTGGCTCTCATTTTCAATGATGCCCAGCTGCATCGCAATGGCAATCGCCGTATCCCGGTGATCGCCTGTGATCATGATGGGGCGGATGCCCGCCTGCTTGCACTGCTCAATCGCACCCAAAACCTCCGGGCGGATGGGGTCTATCATGCCGGCCAGGCCGATAAACGTCATGCCCTGCTCGAGATCCGCCGCCTCAAAGCTGGCCGGTTTCTGCTCATATCCCCGCATAGCCGCGCCCAGCACGCGGAGGGCTTTGCTCGTCATGGCCTTATTGGCCGCCAAAATCTCCTCTTTTGCTTGCTCGGTCAGCGGGAGCACTTTCCCGCCTTTCAAATAGGAATCACAGCGGCGGATGACTTCATCCGGCGCGCCTTTGGTATACTGTAGAAATTTGCCATCTTCCTGGGCATGCACGGTGCTCATCATCTTGCGCATGCTGTCAAAAGGCGCTTCGCCAACTCTGGGCTGCTCCTGCGCCAGCTGGCTCTTTTTCAGGCCCTGCGCAGAGGCATAGTTTACCAGCGCAGCCTCCGTCGGCTCTCCCGTCGCCTGGCCATCCGCCTCAAGCTCCGCATCCGAGCAGAGTGCCATTGCGCTGGCAAGCAGCTTCTCATCTTCCGCATAATGCTCGACGACAGTCATCTTGTTCTGCGTCAGCGTGCCCGTCTTATCGCTGCAAATGATCTGCGTGCAGCCCAGGGTTTCCACAGCCGTCAGCTTGCGGATGACAGCGCTCCGCTTGCTCATGCGCGTGACGCCGATGGAAAGCACGATGGTAACCACCGTTGCGAGCCCTTCCGGAATTGCCGCAACCGCCAGGCTGACTGCCACCATGAAGGTCGAGAGCAGCGTATCCGGCGCGAAGGAGCCTGCCCGCCAAACGCTGATGGCAAAGATAAACGCACAGATGCCCAGCACCAGCCAGGAGAGCGTTTTGGAAAGCTGTCCCAGCTTCTTCTGGAGCGGGGTTTCCTCATCTTCCGCCTGGGAGAGCGCCGTGGCGATCTTGCCCATCTCGGTCTGCATGCCCGTCGCCGTAATGACGGCCTTGCCCCGGCCATAGACGACCGTGCTGCCCATATAGACCATATTCGTCCGATCGCCCAGGGTGATATCCTTCTGGCCTTCGGCCAGCCCCAGCGTCTCCAGCGCCTTGTTCGCAGGGACGCTCTCGCCCGTCAGCGCGGCTTCCTCGATTTTCAGGCTGGCGCACTCGATGATGCGGCCATCCGCCGGCACGGCATCGCCCGCCTCCAGAATGACAACATCGCCCACCACCAGATCTTCGCTCTTAATCGTGATCATCTGGCCATCCCGCAGCACCTTGCTGGTTGCCGCGGCCATCTCTGCCAGCGCCGCAATGGCCTGCTCGGCCTTGCTCTCCTGGTAGACGCCCAAAATCGCGTTGATCAGCACGACCACGCCGATAATGATGACATCCGCAAACCCTTCGCCGGAATATGCCGATGTGATGCCCGAGATGACCGCCGCGATCATCAAAATGATGAGCATCGGGTCTGCCAGCTGGTTCAAAAACCTGCGCATCAGGGAGATCTTTTTGCCTTCGGCCAGTTTATTCTTGCCATCCCGCTCCAAGCGCTCCAAAGCCTGCGCGCTGCTAAGGCCCTGCTCCCCGCTTTCCAGCTGCTCAAAAACGCGCGCTGTATCCTCTGTGTAGAACTTCATGAACTTCTTCCTTTCAAATATTTTGAGACGGCGCTCCGCCGTTTCTTTACTCTTTCCCGCAGATTGTTTCCTTCGTTCTTTTTACATGCGATCCCTTCCTATTCTTCCTCTTATCAAAAAGACTCATGCACAGCAACCCAAATTGCTGCACATGAGTCTTGTCTTTTAATCCAAGCCAGGCCTAAGCCATGATGTTGACTTGAAACACGCATTTGCGTGAAAACTACTCCCCCATGAGGCCAGATATTTTAATTGAAATATAGGATACCATGTTTAAAGCGCCATTGCAAGACATTTTTGCAGTTTTTTTCGCTTCTTTATTCCGCCGTGACGATGGCAATGCCCGCGCTGGCGCCAATGCGATCCGCGCCGGCCTCGATCATAGCAAGCGCATCTTCTTTTGTGCGAATTCCGCCCGCCGCCTTGACTTTTGCCTTGCCAGCAACCGCCTTCTTCATCAGCGCAACATCCTCTACTGTCGCTCCGCCTGTGGAGAAGCCAGTGGAGGTTTTGACAAACTCTGCTCCGGCCTGCACGCAAAGCTCGCAAGCCCGAATCTTCTGCGCATCCGTCAGCAGGCAGTTTTCCAGGATCACTTTGACGATCGCCTTTGGATGCGCCGCATCCACCACCGCTGCAATATCCTCCAGAACAGCCTTTTCATCGCCGGCAATCATCGCGCCGACGTTTATGACCATATCCACTTCCTGTGCGCCATGCTCCACCGCCCACTTCGTCTCGAACACCTTTGCCTCTGTGCTCATAGCTCCCAGCGGGAACCCCACAACACAGCAGACCTTCACCTCACTGCCCGCCAAAAGCTCTGCTGCCAACGGCACAAAGCAGGTGTTGATGCAGACGGATGCGAAATCGTATTCCCGCGCTTCCGCGCATAGTTTCTCCACATCTGCCTTGGTCGCATTCGCCTTCAAAATCGTGTGATCGATATACTTATTTAACTGCATTTTGCTTACCTCTTTCTCCTGCCAAGCCTGCTCTTGCCGCCCGGCATCTTTTCCTTCTGTTCCACGTCGGCCTATTTTAGCCGCGCATATTTTTCAAAAACTCATCCACTTCCGCCCGGGCAGGCATAGCCGGCGCCGTACCTCGGCGCGTCACGGAAATTGCTGCAACAGCGCTGGCAAACTCGCACGCCTCAAACAGATCTTTTCCCTCGGAGAGCGCAACGGCCAGCCCACCGTTGAAGGCATCGCCTGCGCCCGTCGTATCCACCGCCTGAACGCGATAGGCCGGAATCATCCGGCTGCGCTCCGGAGTCGCCGCATAAACGCCGCGGCTGCCCAGCGTGATGACGACGCTGCCAATTCCCTTCCCAAAGAAAAACTCTGCCGCTTTTGCTGCTGCCGCTTCGCCATCCACCGGGATGCCCGTAATGGCCTCTGCCTCCACTTCGTTTGGCGTGATGATATCCACATTGGCCAGAATCTCATCCGCCACCTGCGCGGCAGGCGCCGGATTCAAAATATTTTTCGCCCCCAGCTTGTGTGCCATCTCGATGACGGCCTGCGTCGCATCCAAATTTGTCTCCAACTGCGTTACAACATATTCCGCCTCGCGCACCAGCGGCTCCAGCGCAGCAACTTCCTGCTGGGAAATCGTCGCGCATGCCCCGGGAACGATCATGATGCAGTTTTGCGCCGAATTTTCATCAATCACGATGAGCGCCGTCCCAGTGGGCTCCTGCTCGGAGTAGAGCAAATGCTCTGTGCTCATGCCGCTCTTTTTTAGCTGATCTTCGGCCAGCTTTGCAAAGCTATCTTTGCCCAGCTTGGTGACGACGGCGACATCGCCCCCGGCCATGCCGGCTGCAATTCCCTGGTTAAACCCCTTGCCGCCAGGGCCCATCTGAAACGAGCTGCCAATCACCGTCTCACCCGGAACAGGCAAATGAGAGCCGCGGCTGGCCAAATCCACAACAAAACTGCCGAATACTAAAATTTTTCCCATACTAGGGTACTCCTTTTTGCTCACACTTGCCTGAGCCAATTATAATTCCATTAGAAAATGAATCGCTATATTATACCATGTCATCGGCGTGCGTTGTGCGGCGATGGTAGCCGTCAATAAACGCTCAGGCTTCGGAAGGGCCTAGCCCTTCCGCTAAAGCTGTGCGTTTATTATACCTTTTCCTCCATCCGAATTCAAGCGGCTTTCACCATCCGCTTTAAGGCCGCAGAGAAACCGCAGGCCCCGCGGGCAATGCCTGCGGGGCCTATTTCCCGAGCCCAGTATCAGCTCTTTTCTACTTTGAAAGCAGCATGCGGTCGTTATCGATGCCTGCGCCGGAAACTTGCTGGAACCGCTCCAAAAGCTCCTCCACCGTCAGCCGCTTTTTCTCTTCACCTGAAATATCCAAAATGATCTTGCCGCTATCCATCATGATCAGGCGGTTTCCATGGCGAATGGCATCGCGCATATTGTGCGTAACCATCATGGCCGTCAGATGGTGCTCGGCGATGATCTTATCCGAAAGCTCCAAAACCTTAGCCGCCGTTTTCGGGTCCAGCGCTGCGGTATGCTCATCCAGCAGCAGCAAATTCGGCTTTTTGAGCGTCGCCATCAGCAGCGTCAGCGCCTGGCGCTGGCCGCCGGAGAGCAGGCCGGCTTTTGTCGCCATGCGGTGCTCCAGCCCCAGCTCCAGCTGCAAAAGCTGTTCCCGGAAGAAGGCGCGCTCCATTTTGGTAATGCCCCATTTGAGCGTGCGGTGCTGGCCGCGGCGGTAAGCCAAGGCGAGGTTTTCCTGCAATCCCATATCTGCCGCAGTTCCCATCATGGGATCCTGGAACACGCGGCCCAGCAGCCGAGCGCGCTTATGCTCGGGCAGCCTGGTGATCTCCTGATCGCCCAGGAAGATATGCCCCTTATCGATGGGGAAAACGCCTGCAATGGCGTTGAGCAGCGTGGATTTTCCCGCGCCGTTGCCTCCGATGACTGTAACAAAATCGCCCTCGGAAAGCGTCAAATCTATGCCGCAAAGTGCTTTTTTCTCGTTGATCGTGCCTGCTTCAAATGTCTTTTCCAGCCCGGTAATCTTCAGCATAGCTAAACCTCCTTCCGAAAGGAATTTTTGAGCGTTCTAAAATAGCCGCGGAATACGGGCAGCGCCAGGGCAATGGCAACCGTCAGCGCCGTAAAGAGGCGCAAATCGTTGCTGGGCATGCCGAGCCAGAGCACAAACGCAATGATGATGCGGTAGATAATCGCGCCAAACACCAGCGAAAGCAGCCGCACAAAGAAATTCCCCTTTCCCAGCAGAACTTCTCCGATGATGAGCGAGGCCAGCGCAATGACGATGCTGCCAATGCCCATGCTCATATCCGCAAAGCTCTGGTTTTGAGCGATGAGCGCGCCTCCCAGGCCGACCAGGCCATTGGAAAGCATGAGGGCAATGATGGTCATAAAACGAGTGTTGATGCCCTGAGCCCGCGCCATTTTGCGGTTGTTGCCCGTGGCGCGGATGGCGCAGCCCAGCTCCGTGCCAAAAAACCAGTAGAGCGCGGCGATCAGGATGCTGACGATAATCAGCATCACGGCAATGACCGCGAAGTTTTTGGAAAGCCCCAGGTTCTCAAAAGGCGTAAAAACCGTGTCCATCTTGAGCAGAGAGACGTTTGCCTTGCCCATGATGCGCAGGTTTACGGAATACAGCGCCAGCATCGTCAGAATGCCCGAAAGCAGCGCTGGAATTTTCAAAATTGTATGGAAAAAGCCCGTGACGAGGCCGGCGCAAAGGCCGCCGCAAAATGCGAGAATCAGCGTGAGATACGGGTTCATTCCGTTTGAAATGCAGATGGCGGAAATGGCCGCGCCCATGGTCAGGCTGCCCTCCACCGTCATATCCGCAATATCCAGAATTTTATAGGTGATATAGATGGCGATTGCCATAACGGCCCAGATGAGGCCCAGCGAGATAGCGCCAATGAAATCTTGTAGCATGGTTCTCCCTCTATTTTCCTGTTACTTCTTAGATGATGCGGCCGAAGCACCAAAGGCTCCGGCCGTTCATCTTGTGCCGCCTTGAGCGGCTCTATGGGGCATGCCCCGTTTGATTGCCTGGCGCCGCAAAAGCGCCGGGGCTTTATTTTACATACTGCTGCAATTCAGCCGGAACTTCCAGGCCAATCGCATCCACGAACTCTTTGCTGATGACATAATCGAACTTCTGTGCCTTCTCGATGGGCATCGTCGCGGGCTCTGCCTCGCCCTTGAGGATCTTGATCGCCATCAGGCCGGTCTGGTAGCCCAGATCGTAGTAGTTGATGCCCAGCGTCGCCATGCCGCCAGATTCCACCATGCCCGCCTCGCCGCAGATTACCGGCGTCTTGGATTCGGAAACGACGCCATAAACCGTGGGAATTGCGGAAGCGAAGGTGTTGTCCGTCGGGATATAGATGACATCGCACTTCTTGACGATGGACTGCGTCGCCTGCTGAACGTCGTTCGTGCCTGTAACCGTCATCTCGACATACTCCATCCCAGCCGCCTCGATATACTGCTTGGCCAGGCCAGCCTGGAGCACAGAGTTATCTTCGCTGCTGGTATACAGCACGCCCACCGTCTTGGCATCCGGGCAAAGCTGCTGCAAAAGCTCGATCTGCTCCTCGATGGGGTTCATATCGCTCGTGCCCGTGACGTTATAGCCAGGGGTATCGTCGCTCTTGGCCAGCTTGGCAACCGTGTAATCCGTAACAGCCGTGCCCACGACGGGGATGGTCTCGGTCTCGCCTGCGATGGACTGGACGGCCGGCGTCGCGATGCCCAGCACCAGATCCATCTCCTGGCTGACGAAGCTCTTGCTGATGGTGGAGAGGTTGGACTGATCGCCCTGGGCGTTCTGATAGTCGATCTCCAGGTTGTCGCCCTCGGTATACCCGTTGTCCTTCAGCGCTGCCAGGAAGCCTTCCCGGGCGGAATCCAGCGCGACATGATCCATATACTGGATGATGCCAATTTTATACTTTTCGCCATCGGGCGCCGTGCTCGCGTTATCCGAAGCATCGGGCTGCTGGCTGGGCTCACTGCTCTGCTGCGCGCAGCCTGCGCCAAATACGCAGACCATCAGCACGCAGAGCATAACGGCCAAGATTTTCTTGCATTTGCTCATTGTTTTGTTCCTCCTAAAATTGAAAGCAGATTTTTCTGCTTTGCTCACGGTTTTGCACCAGGGCAATAAAAAAGCCCCGAGAGATTCTCGAGGGCGCATTTGCGCGGTACCACCTTGATTTTGACGCAGCCTTGCGGCGGCGCTCTTTTGGGCGGCAAAGCCGTCCGCTGCGATATCGGGCAGACCCGGAAAAACTCGCGGGGTGAACTTCGCCGCGCGCTCCCGCTTTTTCACACCACCCAAAAGCTCTCTTTAAGGCCGCATCGCGCTTACTCTTCCCGGTCGACATTTTTCTATTCATTGAATAGTTACATTTTAAGGATCACAGGCAAATTTGTCAAGGTTTTTATTCGCTACCAAGGTGAAATGGGAAGGTCAAGAGAAAAGGTCAAGTTCAAGGACAAGGGCGTTCTTGGCCATTAGGGGCAAGCCCCTAATAACCCCCACTAAAACAACGAAAAAAATTTTGCGTACTTAATTCAAGTTCACTTTTCCCATCTCCTGTCAAATCCGCACTAAAATGAAATCAACGCTTTTCCTTCTTCCACCGCTCGCTCTCTTTTGCTCGAGGCTAGGGATGAACAGAGCTGGGGGTGTGGGGGTGTATGTACGGCAGCTGGCGATAAAAGCTTTGTGGAGTATAACTTGTGCGGAAGAGCCAGACAGTTTCCAACATCCTTTATCGCACATCCCACCCCCACGTTTTGGTTACTTTTGCGCCAAAAGTAACAAGAGAAAGTCCTCTTTGAACAAACGGATGGTCGGACCAACGCTCCGACTCGGAACACTACGCCTTTTGCCTTTAAAGCACCCCCTTCGCCTGCTGGCCGCCGGATAATCCCCCCGTTCCTTCGACAAATCGTATGCTTTCCTACGGTGCTTAATATTAAAAACCAAATTCTTCCAACCCTATAATAAGAAGAAGCATTACTATAATAGATGGAGAAAAACGAATGCACCCAATCTTACAGCGCATCACAGAGCTTAGAACCCAGCGCGGCTGGAGCGAATACCGCTTGGCGGAATGTTCTGGCGTCGCGCAATCCACTATTTCCTCTTGGTATTTGAAATCCTATATTCCCTCTATCTCTTCTTTAGAGAAAATTTGTGCCGCATTCGGAATCTCTCTTTCCCAGTTTTTTGCCGAGGTAAACAGCGAGCCCATTGCGCTCACCCCGGAACAGCGCAAACTGTTAGAAAAGTGGGATACATTATCCGACAGCAGTAAAGAAGCGTTCTTCCGCCTGCTATCCGAACTTTAATCGGCTCAGCGAGGTCATCCATGGATTCACCAAAAACTTGCCTTCTTTTTGGCCCTTCTCACCTATCCAAAAGCGCGCGCCACCACCTGACTCAAACGCTGAAAGCACAGCTGCGGCGCATCATCACCGCGCAAAACTGCCATGCCTTTCGCCTCTGCGACGGCGGCACCTTCTCCCGGCTGGCGGGCTACACCGTGCTCAACCTCAAAAAAGAGTTCCCGGAGGTCTGCCTATTTTTCGACCTTCCATCGCCGCCCCGCTTCATCTTCCCCAGGCATCCGCGGCTCAACGCCTCCCTGCACGCGCTGACGCCCCTGCTGGCGTGCTGTGATTACTACCACTATGTCGCCGCCGTTCCCTATATCGGCGCGCGCAAGGGCGCCATCTGCCACGCCGTCTCCCAGAGCGATTTCTGCCTGATGTACCCCGACTGG
>JAHZHM010000307.1 GCA_019420265.1 Clostridiales bacterium | reverse complement strand
ATGGCGCCAAATCCCATCGGGCCGCAAGATGCCAGCAGTGCCAGGTTTCCGCCCTTCTTCGTGCCCATCTCGTGGTGATAAACTGCATAATCCGAATGGAAGCAGCTGTGGTAGCCGCTGATAATGCAAGCCATGGGCTCAGAAACAGAGCCATAGAAATATGCCGCGTCTTTATCATAGGGGATAATGCAATCCGCCTCGATGACGGAATCCGGAATATAGATGAACTGGCTGTTGCCGCCGCAGAACGTGCAGCCATAGCCGGCGACATTGCTCTTGCCATCCAGGCCGAGCTTAATCAGGCATTTATCGCCCTCGTTATATTTGCCTTCCCACTTTTTGCCGACTTTATAGATCTCGCAGCAAAACTCGTGGCCCATAATCGAGGGATTTTCCGCAATATCATCCGGAATTGCTCGATGCGCCGTGCCCTGCTTGATCGCCTTATAGGTCGACATGCAAACGCTATCGCAAACTACTTTGCAGATAATATCGTTCTCTGTCATCTCCGGCAAATCGAACTCTTCAAACCGTACGTCGTCCTTGCCATGCATACGAACGCCCTTTGTTTTCATGGAACTAATCCTCCAATTTCAAAATTTCTCTTTCTTTATCATAATACAAAGCATGATAAAATTCAAGTGCAACTTCCGCTGCCTAGTAAATCTGCCTCAGCTGAAAACCCAGATAATCGCAGGAAGTCAGCAGATATTCCACGCCGTCAATGACGATATTCTCGTATTCCTCTTTGCGGATATACTGCCCGTGCAAGTGCCCATAGATCACCTTGCGTGCGCCCGCCTGGGCATAGAGATCGGTAAACTCGCTTCTCTCGTGATTTTGAGAAAAAGGCGGATAGTGGCAAACGCCCACGAGCTCCCCGCCCAGTTTCTGCGCTGCCTTTAGGGAGAGTTTGAGGCGTTCCAGCTCGCGCGCAAAAACCTTTTCATCCTGCGCATCAAAATCCTCTGCGCCGCGCTGTTTCCATCCTCTGGTCCCAAAAAAGGTATAATCGCCCAGGCGCAGGGCGTCATTTTGCAAAAGATAGGTGTTATTATGCAAAAGTTCTCTGGTTTTTTTCAAGGATCCATGCCAATA
>JAHZHM010000306.1:379-1526 GCA_019420265.1 Clostridiales bacterium | reverse complement strand
GCACGATGCCATCCTCCAGCAAAACCATCACCTCGGCGATATGCCTCGCCTTCTCGATGGAAAGCGTAACAAAAAGCTCTGTCTCTTCCCGGAAATAGCGATCCATCTTGGCCGACCGCTTCTCAATGTCTTCTTTCAGGTACTGCGAAATATCGATGCCTTTTCCTTTTACAACCGTGCGCATAAACACCCTCCTTGCTTTCCGGAAACCAGTGTTTCCCCTGATAAATAATAGTTCCCTATCCGCCCGGTATTATCCTGCCCCATTTCCCCTTTCTTTACACTTCCTTCATTTTCACAAAACAAAAGCGCACATCCAAAATGTGCGCCGCATTTTCCCTCAAATCGCCCAACCGCGCCAGCTGACCTGGTTTTTGACCCCACACTCGCCGCCTGGAGGGTTCGCTCATAAGGCATCTGCGCCTCCCCACTACTGCCCCTCTCGGTTGCCCGGGCGGACTTACTTCTAAACCGCACCATGCTCACCGGCATTTTGCCGGGTTACGTGGATCGCTTCGCCTGCGACTGGCATCGACTTTCAACCACAGACCTGGCGCAATTAGGCAATCCCTATTATACCCGCCCCGCGCGCAAAAGAAAAGAGCATTTATATGCGCCCCGCTCTATGCCCGGGCAAAGACGATTGCCGCAACGTTGGCGCCGGCCTCCTGCAACGGCTTTGCGCATTGCAGAATTGTCGTTCCCGTCGTCGCAACATCATCCACCAGCAAAATGCGCTGGCCGCGCATGGCTTGCTCTTTGTGCATCAGAGCGAAGGCATCTTTCAAGTTCTCCGCCCGCTCTTCTGCCTTTAAGCGGGATTGCACTTTTGTCTTTCTGCTTCGCCTCAGCAGCGGCATCGCCGGAATTTCCAGCCGTTTTCCGATTTCCCGCGCCAATAGCTCCGCCTGGTTATAGCCGCGCTCCAGCTCCCTTTTCCTGGAAAGCGGGACGAAGGTTGCCGCGGAAAAGCCCAGCGCCCGGGAGCGCAGAAAGGAAGCCATCTGATCTCCAATGGCTTCTGCCAGCCAAGGGCTATGATTTAGTTTAAAGCGCAGCAAGATCGTCCGAACGCAGGCATCGTAGCGATAGCAGCTATAGAGCGGGATGCCCGAAAGCCGCTCCGCCTGCAAAATTCTGGCCTCGG
>JAHZHM010000306.1:0-369 GCA_019420265.1 Clostridiales bacterium | reverse complement strand
ATCCCTGCCGCAGACGGCGCAGGTGCGGGCATTCAAAGCCAGCAATTCAGCGCCCGCTTTGCCTATCTTCTTCCAAAAGCCGGAATAATTCATCCCATTCATCTCCCTGCCCTTCTCTGCCCTGGGCGAGCTTTTCCACCATTTCCACCTGGGCGCGGATTTCGTGATCCAGAGCCGTAAACCGCCGGGAAACCCTGGCATTGGAGATCATGTGCGCGATGGTGCGCTGGCTGCCAATGAGGATCATCTTGCGCTTTGCCCGGGTGATGGCCGTATAGAGCAGGTTGCGCGTGAGAAACTCGCTGTAGCCATAAAAGAGCGGCAGGATCACCGTATCAAATTCGCTCCCCTGGCTTTTATGCACGGTAA
>JAHZHM010000305.1 GCA_019420265.1 Clostridiales bacterium | reverse complement strand
TGCAGCAGGCTCCGCCGCTTTCTGCCGCGGCTTTTCTCTGCTCGGTTTTGGCGCAGCCGCCGGAGCCGGGCGCGCAGCATCCGTATTTGCATACGCCAAAGAAGCCTCCTTCCGGGGCTTCTCCAGCGCCTCCCGCTCGCTTTCTCCAATCTTTCTGCCATAACGGAGGCTATTTTTCGGCTTTGCTTTTTGCTTCTCGGCTGTAATCAGCTCCTGGAAGCTTTTCAACTCTTCTTGTTTCGCCATATAATCCTCGTTTAACGCCTTTCAAATATTATACTATACCCTCGCGCAAAAGCCAAGCACCAATGGGCGTTCCTTCAAAAAAGTAAAACTATTGTAAAAAAAGGTGAAAATGAAGTATAATAGGTATATCTTTGTTTTTTAGCAAGCAGTATGGAGGAAGTTCATGTCTACATCATATACAGTGGATGATATTCAAGTCTTAGAGGGCCTGGATGCCGTGCGCCGGCGGCCGGGCATGTATATCGGCTCTACCGGCCATCGCGGCTTGCATCATCTTCTTTGGGAAATTATCGATAACTCGATCGATGAAGCCGCCAATGGCTTTGCCGATACTATAACCATAACCTTAAATGAGGATCTGAGCGTCACTGTCGAAGATAACGGCCGGGGCATTCCCGTCGGCATTCACCCGGAGCTGCATATCTCCGGCGTGGAAGTTGTCTTTACGCAGCTGCATGCCGGCGGAAAGTTTAATAATGAAAGCTATTCCTTTTCCGGCGGCCTGCACGGCGTCGGCGCCAGCGTCGTCAACGCGCTTTCCAAGTGGCTGAGGGTCGAGGTCTATTTTGGCGGAAAAATTTACGAGCAGGAATACGCCTCTGTTTTTGAGGGCGGCAAACTGCACGCCGGAAAGCCGCAATATGCCCTGCGCGAAGCCGGCACAACCAACAAGAGGGGCACCAAGATCACCTATCTGGCCGATTCCACCGTGTTCGACGATCTCAATCTGCATTTCGATCGCATCGCACGCAGGCTCCGGGAGCTTGCCTTCTTGATCCGTGGCATCACCATCCATTTGGTGGACAAGCGCGAAGGAAAAAGCCGCAAGGTCTCCTTCAATTATTCCGGCGGTATCTCGGATTTTCTGCTGGATATGAACCAGGATAAAGAAGCGCTGCATCCCCTGCCCATCATCATCGAAGGCGAGAAAAACGGCATTTGGGCCAGCGTCGCCATGCAGTATGTCTCAGCAGAGAGCGAGAGCATCTATTCCTACGTCAACAATATCCCCACGCCCGAGGGCGGCACGCACGAAACCGGTTTCAAAACGGCCATCACAAAGGTGATGAACGAATATATGAAGAACTCCTCTGCCGCAGCCAAAGAGAAAATCAGCTTCGAAGGAGAGGATTTCCGCGAAGGGCTCACGGCCATCCTCTCTCTCAAAATCAAAAATGTCCAGTTTGAAGGCCAAACCAAGACGCGCCTGGGCAACACAGAGGCCCGCATCGCCGTGGAGGGCATCGTCTCCGAAGGGCTCAGTGAATACTTTTCTGATCTCAACAACACCGCCGTCTGCACGCGCATCGCAGAGAAGGCGATCACCGCGGCCAAAGTGCGCGAGGCGGCCAAGAAGGCAAAGAAAATTGAGCGGGAAAAAAGCAAGGCCGATTCCGCTCCGCTGGTGGGCAAGCTCTCCGCCTGCACGGGCAAGGTTGCAGAGAAAAACGAGCTGTTCATTGTCGAGGGCGACAGCGCCGGCGGCAACGCCAAAATGGGGCGCGACCGGCGCTTCCAAGCCATCTTGCCTCTGCGCGGAAAGCCGCTGAACGTCGAGAAAAAGCGCATCGAGCAGGTGTTGCAAAACGAAGAGTTCCGCTCTATCATCACGGCGCTAGGCGCAGGGTTTGATAAATCTTTTGATAAATCCAGCCTGAAATATCACAAGATCATCATCTTGGCCGACGCAGACCAGGACGGTGCCCATATCCGGGCGATTTTGCTGACTTTCTTCTTCCGCTACTATCGCAGCCTCATCGCGGATGGGCATGTGTATATCGCACAGCCGCCGCTTTACAGCATCAAAAAGGGCAAGCAAGTCATTTGGGCACACACCGAAAAACAACTGAACGAGGCCAAGGCAAAGCTGGGACGCGGCGCAGAGGTCAAGCGCTATAAAGGGCTGGGCGAGATGAGCAAAGAACAGCTTTGGGAGACAACGCTGGATCCGGAAGCGCGTGTGCTCGTGCAGGTCGGCCTGGAGGATGCCGCCTCCTGCGACCGCATTATCGCCACGCTCATGGGCGACAATGTCGAGCCGCGCAAGCAGTATATCAGCGAATATGCGAATTTTAACAAGCCTGATCGCTTCCAGGCCAATACACAAGAGCAAGCATAAACAAGGAAAGAGAGACGATGAAAGAAGAGATTTTAAGCATTATACGCACGCCCCTGGAAGACGTCATGCATGATAGCTTCATGCCCTATGCGGAATATGTCATCCTAGAGCGCGCCATACCAAGAGTGGAAGACGGCCTAAAGCCTGTGCAGCGCCATATTCTTTTTGCCATGAATGAAATGCAGGTTTTCCCGGACGGCGGGCACAAAAAATGCGCGCGTATCGTCGGCGACACCATGGGAAAATATCATCCGCACGGCGATTCCAGCATCTACGAGGCTTTGGCGCGCATGGCGCAGGATTTTTCCATGAGCATGCCGCTCATCGATGGCCAAGGCAACTTCGGCTCTATCGATGGCGATGGCCCGGCGGCTATGCGTTATACCGAAGCGCGCATGGCGCCCATTGCGCTGGAAATGCTGCGGGATATTAACAAGGATACCGTCCCCTTTCAGCTGAATTTTGACGACTCTCTCAAGGAGCCTTCCGTCCTCCCCAGCCGTTTCCCGAATATCTTGGTCAACGGCGCAACGGGCATCGCAGTTGGCCTGGCGACCAATATCCCGCCGCACAACCTGAAGGAAGTGATCGATGGCGTCATCCTGCGCATTCAGCAGCCGGATTGCTCGCTGGCGGATGTAATGCGCCGCATCAAAGGGCCGGATTTCCCCACTGGCGGCGTGATCCTCGGCAAAGAAGGCATCAAACAGGCATATGAGACGGGTAAAGGCAAAATTACTCTGCGCGCAAAGACCGAGATTGAGCAGGTGCGCAACGGCAAGACGCGCATCGTCATCACAGAACTGCCCTACGAAATCCGCGAATCCGCTATGCTGCGCAAAATCCAGCAGCTGCGCACAACGCGCAAGGATCTCTTTGCCGGGATCAGCGATGTCCGCAGCGAGACCGACCGCACCGGCCTGCGTGCTGTCATCGAGCTAAAGAGCGGAACCAACGCAGAGAAAGTGCTGGACTGCCTCTATAAATATTCGGATATGCAGATCAGCTATGGCATCAATATGGTGGCCATTGCCGATGGGCAGCCCAAGCTTTTAGGGCTTTTGGAGATTTTGGATTACTACATCAATTTCCAGCGCGATGTCGTTACCCGGCGCGTGCAGTTCGATAAAGAGGCGGCCGAAGAAAAACAGCATAAGCTGGAAGGCCTTATCATTGCGGTAACCAATATCGATCTGGTCATCAAGATCATCCGCTCTTCCAGCAGTTCCAAGGAGGCCAAGGCCGGCCTGATGGAAAAACTCCATATCACAGGCATCCAGGCACAGGCCATTTTGGATTTGCGGCTGGCGCGCCTGACGCAATTGGAAGTTATCACGCTGCGGGAAGAATATGAAAAAACTGTCGCCCTTCTAAACGAGCTTCGCGCCATTCTGGCCTCACAGGATCGTTTGGATGGCGTCATTATAGAAGAGCTTTCGGCCATCAGCTCCAAATATGCTATCAAACGTCGCACGCCCCTCTCTTCCGAAAGCGGCACCATCACCATTGATGAAGAGCATTTTAAAGTGGTCGAAGAGTGCGCCGTGATCTATACCAAGGGCGGCAATCTCAAGCGCATGAGCAAAAAAGTGTTGGCCCGAGGCGCAGAAGGCGGCGAAGCGACAGACCGCAATCTTCCGGCGCAGATCATCGAGACGAACACAGAGGCAAAGCTCTGGCTGTTTACCAACCACGCCAACCTCTATTCTCTGGATGTCGAGAGCATCAAGGAGGCAAAGTACAAGGATGCCGGCAGCACCATCAACTCTCTGCTGGCGGGCATCGAAAAAGGCGAAAAAATCATCTCTGTCTCCTC
>JAHZHM010000304.1 GCA_019420265.1 Clostridiales bacterium | reverse complement strand
CTTTGCCGCCTTCATCAGCCGGGAAACCCGCAGCAGCTCCGCACAGGAAAGCCCGGCGCCAGCTTTGAGGCGCGTCAGCTCTCCGGTCAAATCGTCAAAACCCATCATGGGATGGGCGGCGTTGGAAATGCTGATGCTCTCGGCCTCCCTCGTCTGCGCCATCAGCCGCTCGGCCTCCTGCCGCTCTGTCGCAGGCAAAAGCGCCCTTGCGGCATCCGCGCCCCGTTCGGAAACCGCGCAGTCTGCCAGCATTTCTTTTATCTTATCGTAGCCCAAAATTTTGAGCACTCTGTCATCCATCTATTCGATCCCTCGCTGTAAATGTCCTTTATTTACTTTACCCTTTATCATACCAGAAAAATCCACCAAAGCGCCAGTCTTTTGCGCTTTTTCATAGGCCAAAATTGCCTGCGCCACCTGCTCCGGCGTTTCCTGCCAAAAACACAGCCGTATCCCGGCCGCTCCCGCCTGCCTGAGCGCGCCCAAATCCTCCGCCGCCATGGGAACGCTGGCCAAAACTTGAAGCAGACAGCTCTGCACCCCGCCGCGCACCAATGGAAACTCATATCCCTTGGCATCCCGCAGCTGCGCCTTGCCGCACCATCCGCATTTCCCCTGCTTTTTCAGCGGACAATGCCGCAGATACATCACTGGGATACGCCCAAAGGCGACGACCTCTTTCCTGGCATTTCCTATTTGTGCAATTTCTTTTAGATTGAGCTCTGCGCTCACCGTGCTCGCTTCCGCGCCCAGCTCTTCCAGGCAGTTCGCCGCCTCTGAAGAGGCAATATTGATCGGAAAATCCGCGACAAACGGCAACCCCAGTTTACGCGCCAGGGCAATTCCTGCCAGATTGCCCGCTAAAACTCCGCAAAAACAGCGGTAATTGCGCAGCAGCTTCTCGGCCGCGGCGCTCTCCGCCTCATCCAGATAGGCAGGCAATGCCAGATAGACAGAAATCCCCATTTCCTGCGCCTTGCGAAACTGCTCCTCATCGCAGGCACACCGCAGATAAACGCGTTCTGCCCCGGCCTCCAGCGCCGCCTGCGCCTGCGCAGCCGTCTGCACCTGCGCAGCCAAATAAAGCTCAGCGGCCTGCTGCGCATTTCCTCTTGCTCGCGCTGGTTTTTCATCTCTCTCTGCCGGGCGCGCCTCATAAGGGCGCGCTTTGCGCAAAATCATCTGTTCCATTTCGCCGATTGCCTGGCGGCGCAGCCCGTTGAGAATGGATGCCGGAAGGAACGGATTGCCCGTGATCTGCATCTCAATTCCCTCTATCCGAAACACCGTCCCCCCGGTTTTCCCCAGTTGTGCGGCAATGCGCTCCCGATCCAACGGTTTTTGCGCCTCCTGGCAAGCCTCGCCGGCAACCGCTTGGCACTCCTGCCCCTGGCAGAAAAGGCGCAAACGCGCCGGCTGCCCCGGCTCCGCAATGAGCTGTGCCCGTGCGGGCCAGGTAATTTCCCGCCGCATCAGCTCCTGCGCTCTGCGCATCTGCTGCGCATCCGTGGTGCGATAGGCGATATCGCCCTCTCTGGCCTCCGAACTGACGGCAACACGGTATCCGCCGGAGGTGCGATCGGCATAGGGAAGCGTCAGCCCGCCATGCGAGCGGCTCCCCGCGCGAAATTCCACGCCGTCTCCCTTCTGAATCTGCTCCTGCGTATCAAGAACAGCCCTATTTCCCCTCACTTTGCCGATCTTTCCAAGTGCAATGCCTAGATGCCCCGGCCGCTGTAAATAGGTAACATCCCGGCTGTTCTCCAAATAGCCTGTGCAAAAGCCCCCGCGGTTGTATATCCTGCGCAGCTCCTGCATCGCGGCCTGCAAATCAAAATCCGTTCCATTTTCCAGAGCATCCAGCGCCTGCCGATAGGTATGCGTCACGATGGCGACATACTCCGGCCGCTTCATCCGCCCCTCAATTTTGAGCGAACAGACCCCCGCTTCCCTTAGCGCTCCCAGCAGGCCGATTGCACAGAGATCCTTTGTGCTCAAGTGATACGCCTGTTCCCCCAAAAGCTCATAGCTTTGCCGGCAAGGCTGCGCGCATTTGCCCCTGTTCCCGCTGCGCCCGCCAGCCATGCCCGAGAGAAGGCACGCTCCAGAAACACCCGAACAGAGCGCCCCGTGGCAAAAGGACTCCACCTCGATGCCCGTCTGCGCCATCTGCCTGAGACCCTCCAGCGTCGTCTCTCTGGCGGCCACCACTCGGCTGCACCCCAGCTCTGCGGCCAGCCGCGCCCCGCCCGCATCCTGCACGCCCATCTGCGTGCTCGCGTGCAGCGGAAGCTCCGGAAAAAGCCGGTGCGCCTGGGAGAGAAACCCAAGATCCGAGGCGATAATGGCATCCACTCCCGTCTCATAGAGAAAGGCCGCCTCTTCCAGCGCCTTTGGCACTTCGCTTTGTTTGAGCATGATATTGATGGCCACATGCACCTTTTTGCCGCGCAAATGCGCATACTCCAGGAGCTCTAAAATCTCTTCTCTTGCAAAATTCGCCGCATATGCCCTGGCGCTAAAGCCCCCTCCAATATAGCAGGCGTCCGCCCCGGCCGAAAAAGCCGCTTTGGCAGACTGCATATCCCCTGCCGGGGCCAGTAATTCCATTTTTCTCATCTTTCCTACCCAAAAGCCCCTCTCAAAAGCAAAAAATGCGCGTGAGGCCACGCGCATTTCCCTTCCTAATGATTTTTCCTCTTAAAATGCCCCTGCTTTAATTGCCGGTTTTCCTCTTCCAGCTTCTGGCAAAGTTCCTGAAGCCTTTTGATCTCTGCATTTCCGCCGGGCTGAGCGGGCGTTTTCATGCTCAGTTCAATCTCGGCCTTGCGCAGCGCCTCTCTCATTTGCCGCACCTGCTCTTCCAGATCTTGCAGCATCGCGCGGGATTTTTGCAGTTCGTCCGTCAGATTCAGCGCAACAAGTGTGGTAATGGAAGCATTGCCAACGCCAACATAGCTTTTGGCCGTTTCGGCAATCTGCTGATTGAGGGTATACGCCAACTGATTGACATATTCGCCGCTCTCATCCGAAACAATGCGATATTCTTTTCCAGCGATATTTACGGTTATCTTTCCCATCGCCCACACTCCCCGCCTAGTTTCGTTTATTATATAACATTTCCGCTTTTCTTACAATACATCTCGCGAAAATGGCGCAAAGCAGAGCCATTTTCAGCGGATTTTGCAGCGTTTCCCGAGCTTTTCCTTTAAAATCCCGCGCAGCGCCTGCTCGCCGCCCTCCGGGAGGCTCTCTTTCTTCATGGCAATGAGCTGCGAACGGTTGACGAACAAGATGAAATAGTGCCGATTCTCATAGGCGCGGTAGATCTCCTCCCAGCCTGTAAAGACCCGCCCTTCGCGCTGCAAAAGCTCTGTCTCAAGTCCCTCTGCGCTCACCGTATAGCGCGCATGCGTCGCCTTCTCTATATCGTGGGATTTGTTCATGCGGTAGATGCTGAAGGAGAGCACGCCGATCAGCGCAAACGGATACAGCACCAAAATCAGGCTCAAATACAGCATAACGCCCTGCGGGCTTAACAGCAAATTCAGCCCGCCGATAGCGACGCAAAGCACAGATAGGATGATCAGCGTGGGCGTCTTGCAAAAAGCGTTCCAGTAGCTGATGGCTCTGTATTCTTTTTTGTTCAGTTTTGTCTCCAGTGTGATGCGGTCCATGTTCTTCTCCCATCCTTTCTATCGCTTCTATGATAATACAAAATCACGGCCGCATTCAAGCGGTTACACGAGTTTCGCAAAAATCTCTTTCAGCGCCGGATAGCATTTGCGGTATAGCTCGAGCTTTTCCCGGTAAAGCTGTGTATGCCTCAAATTCGGCTCAAATTCTCTTTCTACGGATAAAAATTCGTTTGCCGCAGAAAAATCCGGGTAAATGCCCACGCCCACGCCGCCGCAGACTGCCGCCCCCAGCGATCCAACTTCCCCGCCCACATCGAGGCGCAGCATCCT
>JAHZHM010000303.1 GCA_019420265.1 Clostridiales bacterium | reverse complement strand
GAGCCGGGCACGGGAACGGGCAGTTTGACAACGACATCCGCATTATCTGCCAGCGTGGATTTCTCGGCCGCCGTAATCAGAATGACCGGGATATTGCCAATCTCTTTGACGGTATCCACCGCGGTGATCAGGTTCTTCTCCTCGCCGCAGGCCGAGACGACGACCAGTGCGTCATCTTCCTTGATGGCCGGCGTCGCAACGTCGCCCACGATGAACACGCGGTAGCCCTGGTGCATCAGGCGCTGCGCGAAATATTTGATCGTCAGCATGTTTCTGCCATTTGCGTGGAAGAAAATGCGGTTTGCGCCATGAATGGTGGCAAAAACTTTGATTAAGGTATCTTCGTCGGTATACTGCGTTGCAGCATCGATTTCGTCCATGATATGAGCGGCAATTTCTTTGATATTCATGATTTTCTCTCCTTCAAAATCCTTATTCTAGGTTGGAATGCATGGGGCCAGCGCCATCTCTTCTGCCCAGGCGCTCCTGCAGGCATGCGCGCAGCGCCCAATCCAGCGCATAAACGACGCACTCATCGAACAAACCGCCAATGGGCTGAATGGAAGAAACCGTGCTGGGCACGCCAGGCAGCGGGCAGTCCACACGCAGCACCAGATCTGCCAGATCGCCGATAGAGGATTTCTCTGCCGCCGTCATGAGCAGCACCTTAATCTCGCCGATCTCCTTGCATTTTTTGACCATGTTCAGCGTTGTGCTCGTCTCGCCTGTCCCGGAGACGGCAAAGAAAACATCCCCCGGTTTGATTGCCGGGCATGTGACATCGCCTACAACATGAACGCGGTATCCAAAATGCTTCAGATACATCGCAAAGTTCTTCATGGGCAATTCCGGGCGGCCAATGGCATGGAAGAAAATGCGGTTTGCGCCGTGAATCTCGGCAACCATCTTCCATAAGACATCGTAATCCATGTCTTTTAAGGCCTCGCCGATCTCGTCCAGAATTGGGCCGGCATATTCCTTAATCATACAGCTTCAACCTCCAAAAATACTTAGTTTGATCTCCAAAGCTTCTGACAGTTTTATCATAGCATTCCCCCCAGCATTTGGCAAGCGCTCTGCCACCCCATCGGCCGCCATAATTCCGCAGAAAAATCAAGCGAAGTATTTCATCTATTTAATTTTAATTTATAAATAAAATTGGACGCTGCTTCTCTGTCCTCTTCCTTCCGATACAAAAAGCTATCTTTCTCTTTTTTCGCACACTCTTTCACTGTTTTTGGAAAAAGCACACTTTTTATTTGTTCCATATTGTTTTTTTAGTTCCATTATGGTATGATGGCTTTAATTTCATCATCTCAAAAATGAATACAGAAATTGGGAGGGTTTTTTATGGAATTTTATCAAGTTCCCTGGCGTCTTGTCCCTAACAAGCTCGTGCGCTATCCTGGCGGAAGAGAGATCGATCGGTTCCGCGGTGTAGAGCCTGCGCTGGATAACGGCCGCCCCGAAGCATGGGTTGGATCCGACTGCATCGTCTGCAACACAGAGGAAATGGGGAATCCCTATGAAGGCAGAGCGGAAGTTGATTTGCCGGATGGCAAGCGCGTTTATCTGTATGATATGCTTCAGGCGCATCCGGAAGAGATTCTGGGGCCAAAGCACATGGAGATCTCGGGCAAAAACCTGGGCGTGTTAGTTAAGCTTCTGGACGCGCAATATCAGCTTGGCCTGCAGTCTCACCCGACGCGGGAATATGCCAAAAAGATGTTTAACAGCGACTACGGCAAAGCTGAGAGCTGGATCGTCATCGGCCTGCGCGACGATGTTCCCGAGCCGCCGTATATGTATATCGGCTTTAAAGAGGGCATGACCCGCGAGAAATTCGCAGAGCCCTACTATCGCGACGATATCCGCGCCATGGAGGAATGCTGCCATAAAGTGCAGGTTCGCCTGGGCGATGTATTCTTCGTAGGCGCCGGGCTGCCGCACGCGATTGGCGCTGGCTGCTTCGTCGTTGAGGTGCAGGAGCCTTCGGATATCACCGTTGGCGCAGAGCGTCTGTGCAAATATAAGCCGGACGTTACGCCCGAAGAGGAAGCAGAATACGATGAGCGCCTGCTTGGGACGTATATCTACGATGGCTGCACCTATCAGGAAAACCTCAAGCGCTGGCTCATCCCGCCGACGGTGATCCGCGAGGGCGATTGGGGCAAAGAGGCTGTGCTCATCGGCGCAAACCAGACGGACTATTTCTCCTGCACACGCCTGGATGTCAAAGGAAGCGCTCCGCTTCGGACGACGGGCTTCGTGCAGATCGGCATTGTCGTGGAAGGCAGCGGCAAACTGGTCTATGAAGGCGGCGAGATGGAGCTCAACCGCGGCGACGAAATTTTCCTGCCCTATGGCTTTGAAAATGCGCAGGTCGTCTCCGACGAGGGCGTTGGCATCATGTG
>JAHZHM010000302.1 GCA_019420265.1 Clostridiales bacterium | reverse complement strand
GTTCGATGGGAAATACCACCCGGTAGATTCCAAGGAAGTGGCGTTCAAATCTGCGGCGCGCCTGGCCTATAAGGCGGCTTGCCCGCAGGCAAACCCGGTTTTGCTCGAACCCATCGGCCGGGCGGAAATTGTCGTGCCGGATGAATATATGGGCGATATCATGGGCGATATGAACCGGCGGCGGGGCCGTATCTTGGGCATGGAGCCGCAGGAGGGCGGAAAGCAGAAGATTCTGGCCGAAGCGCCCATGGGCGAAATGGCGAGATATGCGACGGATCTGCGCTCGATGACGCAGGGCAGAGGCGTTTTCGAGATTGCCTTCGAGCGGTATGAGGAATTGCCTGCGCAGATGGCGGCGAAGGTCATCGAACAGGCCAAGAAAGATATGGCGGAAGACGAATAGGCACACAAAAAAAGAGGGCGCAAAGCTGCGCTCTCTTTTTGCTTTGGATGGAGGAGAGCCAGAAAAAATGCCGCTCTTTTCCGGGCACGGTTTTCTTGCTATAATAGAAAGAAAGCTTCAAGGGAGGAAGGAAAACGATGATCAAGCACGTTGTTTGCCAGAAATTTGCAGATAAGGCGGATGCGGCCAAGGCCGCGGAGATGCTTCGGGCTCTGGTGGGCCAGGTGCCGACACTGCAAAGCATGGAAGTTGGCCTGGATTTTATGGGAAGCGAGCGCTCCTATGATCTGGTTTTGATTGCGACATTTGAAGATGAGGCCGCTCTGCTGGCCTACGATAAGCACCCCAGGCATGAGGAGGTGCGCGCTTTTATCCGCGCCCACCGCACGGGAACAGTCAGCGTGGATTATAAAGTGGAGTAGAACACATGCAAATACGCAAAGAACGGCCGGAAGAGTTTGAACAAATTTATCAGCTTGTGCAGGAGGCCTTTACAACGGCGCAGGTTTCGGATGGCACGGAACAGGATTTTGTGGAGGAGCTGCGCCGGCGCGGAGGGTATTTGCCGGAGTTTGCTCTGGTCGCAGAGCAAGACGGCGGGTTAGTCGGGCACATCATGCTCACGAAAACAAAGTGGATTGATGCGAAAGGTGAGGAGGAAAATGCCCTGTTGCTCGCGCCGCTGTGCGTCAAAGAGGAATACCGCAGCCAAGGCATTGGCGGGAAGCTGATTGTAGAGGCCTGCCGGCGCGCGGCCGATGCCGGATATTCCGCAGTTTTTCTGATCGGCAACCCGGATTACTATATGCGCTATGGCTTTGCATGTATCGCGGGATACGGCATCTCGCCCATCCCTGCCCATTTGCCCTTGCGCAACTGCATGGCAAAAGAGCTGAAAAGCGGCGCCCTGCAAGGAAAAGAGGGAAGCCGGGTATCGATCGAATAGCGGCGCTCATGGTTTGGGCAAATAAAAAAGAGGCGACGTGCCTCTTTTTTGTGTTTTTAAAGAAATGCGATGGTATCCTCGGCGGTCATGCTGCGCTCTCCTTTGGCCGCGCTGGCGCGCTCGCCTGCTTTGCCGCAGAGATATGCCCCGCCATATGCCGCTTCGGTTGGCGCGCGTTTTTGGGCCAATAGCGCGCCGATGACGCCCGTCAGCACATCTCCCGAGCCACCCTTGGCCATGCCGGGCGTGCCGGCGGTGATGAAATAGGCCTCATCGCTCGTGGCGACGATGGTTGTTGCGCCTTTTAATAATAGCGTCACGCCATATTCCCGGGCAAATGCTTGTGCATGGAGCACGGGATTTTGCAGGATTTGCTCCACCGAAAGCCCGGAGAGCCGGGAGAATTCCTTGGGATGCGGCGTGAGCACAGTATTGGAGCCAAAACAAAGCGGTTTGCGCGCCAGAAGCGTCAGGGCATCGGCATCTAAAACCTTGGGGCAATCAGATGCCGCGAGCTGTGCCACCAGCCCTGTGGTCTGCTCGTTCTGCCCGATGCCTGGGCCGATGGCCAGCGCGTCAAATCGATCCAGCTCGGCCTCATAGCCAGAGATGGGAGCGATATAATCTGGGCACGAGGAGATTTCCCGCGCCATAGCCGTCGGGAGGCTGCTTTGCGCTTGATCGCAGACATACCCACAGGAGAGCAGCGTCGTCAGCCCGGCGCCGGCGGCAATGCCCGCCCTGGTGCAGAGCAGTGCGGCTCCTGCCATTCCTTTTGCGCCGGCAATCACACCCAGCCTGCCATAGCTTCCCTTATGCGTATTGGCGGCGCGGGCAGGAAGCGAGAATTCGTCCACCCACTTGAGCGGCAGCTCCCGGCTGTCCATCCCGATTTTGGCGATATGGAGCTTTCCGGTTTTCCCGCGGCCGGGGAAAAGCAAATGGCCGGGCTTGGCATATTGAAATGTAACCGTTGCATCGGCGGCGACAGCCAGCGGTGCGGCCCCCGTCTCGCCGAAAACGCCGGAGGGAATATCGATGGCAATTTTCTTTGCCGGATGCTCGTTGATAGCGCAGATTGCCTGGGCATAAATCCCGGCTGGAACGCGGCTCAGACCTGTGCCGAAAATGCCGTCTAAAATGATGTCGGCAGGCTGCGCGAAGAATGCGGGCAAGCTTTTTTCATTCAGCAGAGTGAGACGAGCGGAATGCTCCCAGAAAGCAAAATTTGCTGCAGCATCGGCAGGGAGTTCCTTGGCCGGAAGATACCCAACCTGAACATCATAACCGGCTACCAGCAGAATGCGGGCGGCGGCGAATGCGTCTCCGCCGTTGTTCCCGCCCCCGGCCACAGCAAGAACGCGCCCAAGCGAAGGATGCATCTGCGTGGCTGCTTGGCAGATGGCTATGGCCGCCTGCTCCATCAGCAGCAGACCGGGTATCTTCTGGCAGACCATCATATCCTGATCGATTGCCCGCGCTTGGCTGGGCAATGCAATTTGTTTCATTTTTAATGCCTCCTTTTTATTCATTATAGCTTGATACTTTAAAGGTGGAAAGAGGGAAATGTATGGGACAACTAATATTTTACCCGATCCTTTAACCGTAGTATGATCTTACTATAACTGGTAAATGAAGGAATGAACGGGATGCAGCAACGCAAGATGCAGGGAAATGGAACAGAAAAGGAAAGAGGCAAAGCCAGAGGGGCAGAGCAGTTCCTCTGGCAATTTGGCTTTGAACCATCCTCCTATCTGCAGGGCTATGCGTCGCTTTATGCGCGCGGCGATTCCATGCAGCCGCGCATTCTGGCAGGCGATTTGGTCTTTATTCAGTTGGGAGCCGAAGTTCGGAGCGGTGAATATGCGGCAGTTTCCATCGATGGAGGCAGAGCAGAACTTTTCCGCGTTCTGCGCCAAAAAAGAGGGGTTCTGCTCTGCCCGGAAAACCGTGCATTTCCCATGCGCTTTTTTCCGGCCGCTGAAATGCCGCGGCTGCGCATCTTCGGCAGGGTAGTAAAGAGCATGAGGAACTTTTAAATTGCAATATTTAAATGTGCGTTTGCAGTTTTTCGGGGGAATTTCCGCAAAAATATGGAAAAAAATCTGATTTTTTGAAATTTTACTATTGCAAACTTTCATATTTTTGCTATAATTAATGTCATGTTAAGTTTGTAGTTCAAATGCAATGGAGAATGTAGGAGGAAGAGAACATGACGTACACACAGAGAGTTTATGAATCCGTCAAAGCAAAGAACCCGAATGAGCCTGAATTTTTGCAGGCAGTGAAGGAAGTTCTGGAATCGCTGGAGCCGGTTTTCGAGAAGAAGCCGGAATACGAAGCTGCCGGCATTTTGGAGCGCATCGTTGAGCCCGAGCGCCAGATCATTTTCCGCGTTCCGTGGGTGGATGATCAGGGCAAAGTGCAGGTGAACCGCGGCATGAGAGTGCAGTTCAATAGCGCGATTGGGCCTTATAAGGGCGGCCTGAGATTGCACCCGTCCGTCAACCTGGGCATCATCAAATT
>JAHZHM010000301.1 GCA_019420265.1 Clostridiales bacterium | reverse complement strand
GCTACACTGGCACGATGACGGCCTATAAGGCTGCCCTCGGCGAGGAAGTTCCGGAGTTCATCGACAGCGGCTCCGCTATCGTTGACAAGGAGAGCATGGAAAACGACGAGACAACTCGCGCAATCCTCAAAGACCTCCAGCTGCTGGATGCTTAATCCGAGTTCGAGCAAAAAAATGGGCTCCCTGCAAATTGCAGGGAGCTTTTTTATTGTGAAAAAGAGAGGAGCGTTTGGCAGAGCAGGCGAGACGGAGAGATTTCATTTTGTATTTTCATAGCTGGGCATTGGCGCGCATAGAATGAATGGGGTGAAAAACTATGCGTGTCTTTTTAATTAGAAAAAAATGGCTATGGCGTGGCGCGGCGATTGCCGTAGTTTTGGCAGTTGCGCTGATTTGTGCCGGGACGATGCCCGCGTCGCCAGTGTTCTTTTCTGGTAAAACGCAGTATCAGATTAAAAGCGTCAAAACGGAAGAGAAATGCGTCGCAATTACCATTGATACTGCATTTGGGCAAGAGGATTATACGCAGCAGATTCTGGAGGTTTTAGGGAAAAAAGGTGCTCCGGCGACGTTTGCCGTCATGGGGATATGGGCGAGGGAGTACCCGGAAGCGGCCCAGGCCATCGCGGATGCGGATATGGAACTGATGAGCCACTCCTATGCGCATGAGCACTACGACAGCCTCTCCAAAGAGGCGGTTTGCGAGGATGCCAAAAAAGCGCAGCAGACTCTGAATGAGCTGGGCGTGCAGAGCAGTTTCATCCGCGTGCCCTACGATTCCTGCAACGAAGCCACTTACCAGGCGCTCAGGGAAATAGAGCTCATCCCAGTCGGATACAGCGTGGAAATTGATGAAGCGGGGCAGGATGCGGAGCAGATCGCGAACCGCATTGTGGAGCAGGTGAAACCGGGGGATATTCTTGTATTTCAAAATAACAGCCCGAATACGGCGCCGGCCATAGAGGAAATTATTTCGCGCCTGAAGAGCCTGGGCTATCGGTTCGAGACGGTTTCGGATTTGCTTGGAGAGGAATATACCGTAAATAGCAGTGGCGTCGCTGTGCCTTCACAGTCGCCGGTTAATTCATAAGGAAAGAGAGGCACATATGAAAATTTGTGAGACGAATGAGGTGCAGCTGTTTGGGCACATACTGGAAGAGCCGGCTTATAGCCATTCCACTTGCGATGAACAGTTTTTTCAGATGAGGTTTGGCGTTCCGCGGCTTTCCGGGCATGTGGATATTTTGCCCACCATCATTTCGGCTTCTCTGCTCTCTGCCGTTCCAAAAGGGGAAGAGCCCTTTGGGCTGCGAGGGCAGCTGCGCTCCTATAACCAGACGGAAAAGAGCGTCAACCATCTGCATATTCGCTTTTTTGCACAAACCTTGCAGGATGAACTGGATTCCCTTTGCCCAAGGCGGCAGAACTTTGTGTTTCTGGAGGGCTTTTTGTGCAAGCCGCCGGTATACCGGGTTACGCCTTTTGGGCGGGAGATCACGGATATGCTGAAGCCTATGCGTAAAGAGATCCGGATGTGCGTA
>JAHZHM010000300.1 GCA_019420265.1 Clostridiales bacterium | reverse complement strand
CGGAAAGGAGATAGAAGATGGAAATTTTGCTGCGTCCCTGGAGGGCGGAGGATGCCAAAGAAATTTGGTGCTATGCCAATAACCGCAAGGTGGCGGAAAATTTGCGGGATGTTTTTCCCTTTCCTTATGAGCAGAGAGATGCCACGGATTTCATTGGGCACTGCATAAAAAGCGAGGGCAAAGGGCAAATTTGCCGCGCAATCTGCGTGGATGAAAAGCCCGTGGGCAGTATTGCCATCTCTTTAGGGCAGGATGTTTACCGCAGATCGGCAGAGCTGGGGTATTGGCTGGCCGAGCCCTTTTGGGGCAAGGGGATTATGAGCCAGGCTGTGGCGCAGATTTGCCAGGAGGCTTTTGAGAGATTCGATATTGTCCGCATCTATGCGGAGCCCTATGCCTATAATAAGGGTTCGCGGCGGGTTTTGGAGAAAGCCGGGTTTGTGCTGGAGGGGATTTTGAAGCAGAGCGTATATAAAAACGGGCAGATGCATGATTCCTGCATCTATGCCTTGCTCAAATAGGAGGGGCGCTTGAAAAATTTTAAACTGACAAAAGAATTGGTGCTTTACGTTGTGTTTGGCGCGCTGACGACAGCCGTGAGCTTTGTTTCCTACTACATCTGCAACACCATGCTGGGCATCCACTATCTGGCGAGCAATATCGTCTCCTGGATTTTGGCCGTGCTGTTCGCGTATGTAACCAATAAGCTCTTTGTTTTTGAGAGCAAAGGGCTCTCGAAAAAGGAGCTGCTGCGGGAATTCTTTGCTTTTATCTTGGCGCGGCTGGTTTCGCTGGGCATGGAGGAGCTGGGATTATGGCTGCTCATCGGCGCGCTGCATTGCGATGAGAATCTTGCCAAGCTCATCATGCAGGTGGTGGTCGTCATCGCAAACTATGTTTTCAGCAAACTGTTCATTTTTAAGAAAAACGCGGTTGAAGAATAGGCGGGATTCACGTATAATGAGGGCATCGGTGAAAAACTGAATGAGAGATTTGGAGGAAGGAACATGAGGTATTTATTGGCGCATGATCTTGGGACGAGCGGAGACAAAGTCGCCCTATTCCAAGAAGATGGCAAGATGATCGACAGCGTGATCACGCCCTACGAGACTTTTTATGGGGACGACGGCGTTCGCGAGCAGGATCCGAGCGACTGGTGGAGGGCAGTTTGCGAAGGAACCCGGCAGCTGATGCAGAAGATCGATCCCAAAGATGTCGCGGCGATCTCCTTTGGCGGCATGGGGCATTGCTGCACCTGCCTGGATGAGCAGGGCAATTTCCTAGATCGCTCGATCTTATGGAGCGATGTGCGCTCGTATCGCGAGCAGGAAGAGCTGGAGCAGATCATCGGGGCAAAGAGATGCTATGAGACCACCGGGCACAAGCCCTCTTCTTCCTACACCATCACCAAGATGATGTGGATGAAGAAGCACAAGAGCGAAATTTATAATAAGACGTATAAAGTGCTGACGGCCAAAGACGTCATCGTCTATAAGCTGACGGGGCGGATGTGCACGGATTATTCGGATGCCAGCGGCTATATGGCCTATAATTACCGCACGAAACAATGGGATCGGGAGATGATCGAGGCCTGCGGGCTGAAGTACTCCCTGTTCCCGGAGATCGTCAGCGGCATCGCCGTGGCAGGGTATGTCACAAAAGAAGCGGCAGAGGCATGCGGCCTTGCAGAGGGGACGCCGGTTGTCCCGGGCGGCATGGATGGCAGCGTGGCCGGCGTGGGCCGGGGAACGCTGGGCGATACAGGCTTCCATCTGGGCACTTCTTCGGGCGCCT
>JAHZHM010000030.1:1998-3686 GCA_019420265.1 Clostridiales bacterium | reverse complement strand
GGCAGGATGATGAGCTGGTCGTCTATATCGACAGGCAGGGCGGCGTCACGCTGGACGACTGCGAGGCAGTCAGCCTGGCGGTTGAGCCGATCATCGATGAAGCGGACCCGATTGCCCACGCATATGTTTTTTGTGTTTCTTCGCCAGGCATTGACCGCCCGCTCAAAAAGCCGAGAGATTATGAAAAGGCTCTGCAGACCAAAGTGGATTTGAAGCTATACGAGAAGCTGAACGGCAAAAAGGAGCTCACGGCGGTTTTGATCGGGTATGACGAGAATACCGTTCGCCTGCAAATGCCCAAAGGGCAGGAGCTGGAGCTCGGAAGAGAGAAGATTGCGCTCATTCGGCCGCATATCGAGTTTTAGGAGGTTTACGATGAACCAGGAATTTATGGAAGCTCTGGAAGAGCTGGAGCAGGAAAAAGGGATTGACAAGCAGACGCTGTTAGACGCGATCAAAACGGCGCTGATTTCCGCATATAAACGCAATTTTGGCATTACGCAGGATGCCCGGGTGGAGATTGATGAGCAGACGGGCGCGATTGCCGTTTATGCAGAAAAGGAAGTGGTGGAGGAGGTTTTCGATCCTTCCTTTGAAGTCAGCCTGGATGAGGCGCGGGCCATCAACGAGGCGTATGAGATTGGCGACACCATTGAAGAAGAGGTTACGCCAGCCTCCTTCGGCCGCATTGCGGCGCAGACGGCCAAGCAGGTTGTCGTGCAGCGCATCCGCGAGGCCGAGCGCGGCGTGATTTATGAGCAATATATCGATAAAGAGAGCGAGATCATGACGGGCACGGTCGTCCGCCAGGAGCGCGGCTGCTACTACCTGGATCTTGGCCGGGTGGAGGGTATGCTGCCCATGAAGGAGACGATTCCCGGTGAGCGTTATGATATCGGAACGCGCCTGAAGGTTTATGTCATCGAAGTCAAAGATGCGGCCAAGGGAGCGCAGATTGTCGTCTCGCGTTCGCATCCGGGGCTGCTCAAGCGGCTTTTGGAGCTGGAAGTGCCGGAAATCGCTTCCAACACCGTCATCATCAAGAGCATCGCCAGAGAAGCGGGCCACAGGAGCAAAATCGCCGTTTACAGCGAAGATCCCAATGTGGATTGCGTGGGCGCATGCGTCGGCCCCAAAGGCAGCCGCATTGAGCGCGTTGTGGAAGAGCTTTCGGGCGAGCGCATCGATGTCATCAGCTGGCACGGGGATGCGGCAGAATTTATCGCCAGCGCGCTGCGCCCGGCAAAGGTGATCATGGCGCGGGTGATAGAAGAGGAGCGCGCGGCACAGGTGATCGTGCCGGATTATCAGCTTTCGCTGGCTATCGGCAAGGAAGGCCAGAATGCGCGGCTCGCGGCCAAACTCACGGGCTATAAGATCGACATTAAATGCCAGTCGCAGGTTGCAGGCGACATGTTTGGCGAGGGCGAAGGGCTGTTCGATTTGCCGCCCGTCGATGAATATTACGATGAGGACGATTTTTCCTTTGGCGATATGCCGGAAGAGGATATTGAGGAGTAAGAAAATTTGAAGCAGAAGAAAGTGCCTGTGCGCATGTGTGTGGCATGCAGGCAGGGAAAGCCCAAAAAAGAGCTGATCCGCATTGTGCGCAATAAAGAAGGCAGCGTGGGGGTGGATTTGACGGGCAAAGCGCAGGGGCGCGGCGCCTATCTATGCCCATCCGTGCA
>JAHZHM010000030.1:1306-1988 GCA_019420265.1 Clostridiales bacterium | reverse complement strand
GCCTGGAAAAGGCGATCAAAAGCCGCGCGCTTCAGCGCGCGCTGGAATGCGAGCTAACCGAAGAAATGGCATCTGAGATAAAGCGGGTGATCCTAAGGCGTGAAATTACAGGATGATTTTTATGCGATGCTGGGGTTTGCCAGAAAGGCCGGCGCGCTTGCATGCGGCAATTTTGCGGTTGAGCAGGGGCTGCGCAGGGGAAAAGTGCTGCTGGTTGTGGCAGATGAGGCACTAAGCGCCAGATCGCAGGAAGAGTTGGAGCGCCTATGCAAGGCGCACCGCGTTCCATTTTTGCTGGCAGGCCCGCCGCAGCGTCTGGGCGCGGCGATTGGCAAGCAGAGCAAGATAGTTGGGGTTATGGAGCAGGCGTTTTCCAAACGTTTGCAGGAGATATTTTTACAGGCGCAGCGGCGCGGAGGTGTAACTGTTTGAGCAAACTGAATATTTTAGAACTGCACAAGAATTTAAATACCTATGCGAAAGGAGCGCTGGAGCAGGCTGGGCAAGTTGCCGACAGCGCAAAAAACCAGCTCAAAGATGTCCGCCGCTTGGAGGAAGAACTCTTAGGGCGCATTCGCAGGCGGGATGAGGCGCAAAAGGCTCAGGATTTGGCAGAGCCAAGCGCGCCGGCAGAGCCCGTGGCTGAGGCAAAGCAGGAGAATATGGCGCCCGCGGCCACGCC
>JAHZHM010000030.1:0-1296 GCA_019420265.1 Clostridiales bacterium | reverse complement strand
GGAAGAGCCGGCTGCAAAGCAAAAGCCAGCTGTTTTTGAGCAGAAAATAGAGCAAACGCAGGTAGAGGAGAAGCCAGTAAAGAACGAGATGGAAAAGAAAGAGAAAAAAGAGGTGCGCCAGGAGACGGCGCCTCAGGCAAAGGAGAAGGCAGCTGCGCCCCAGAAGAATGCGGCGCCTGCAAAGGAAGAAAAGAAGAAGGTTGTCCTGCCCGGGCAGCTGGATCTTTCCATGCCTAAAATTCGCGTCGTGCGCTCGGCAAAGGAAGAGGAGCTGGAGCAGCAGAAACGCGAAGAGAGAAGAAAAGAGCTTGCGCGCCAGAGTGCAGAGCAATCGCGCCAGAACCAGGAGCGCTATCAGAACCGCCAGCAGAACGGCTATCAGCGGACGGGGCAAGGCGGCCAGAGAAACGGCCAGGGCGGCTATCAGGGCAGGCAGGGCCAAGGTGGATACCAAAATCGCCAGCAGGGCGGTTATCAAAATAGGCAGGGTGGCTATCAGGGCGGCCGCGGCGGGTATAATCCCGGCGGTTTTGACAAAGATAAGGATGAGGCGCCCGTGCGCCGTTCGGCTCCCAGCCGCAGACCTGCGGATAAGAGCGGGTTTGCAGCCATTGCGCCCAAGCCGAATCTGCACGACAACAAGAAAAAGCGGCCGGAGGAGAACAGCGAGCGCAAGCGCCGCCCAACGCTGAAGAATAAGAACGTCTATATCGACGAAGAGTTCCAGATGGGTTCGCGCAAGCGCAAGCCCAATAAGATGCACAAAGTTGCACAGCCCATTCAGCCTATCATCGTAACCAATATTACGATTACGGGCGATACGATTTCCGTCAAGGCATTTGCCGAAAAGACGGGCAAACCCGTTGCGGAGATCATCAAAAAGCTCATGCTGCTGGGCATGATGTGCACCATCAACTCGGAGATCGACTACGACACAGCTTCGCTGGTCGCGGGAGAATTTGGCATTACAGTGGAGCAGAGGGAGGAGCAGACCGCAGAGAGTGCGCTCATCGCCGAGGATATCCCGGACGATGAGGCCAGCCTCATCACGCGTCCGCCTGTCGTTACCATTATGGGCCACGTTGACCACGGTAAAACCTCTCTGCTGGATGCGATTCGGGAGACGAAGGTGCAGCAGGGCGAAGCCGGCGGCATTACGCAGCATATCGGCGCTTATACCATCAGCATCAAGGAGAAATCCATCACCTTCCTGGATACCCCTGGCCACGCCGCTTTTACGGCCATGCGCGCCAGAGGCGCTCAGGCGACGGATATTGCCATTCTGGTTGTCGCCGC
>JAHZHM010000003.1 GCA_019420265.1 Clostridiales bacterium | reverse complement strand
CCTGGCACGGCCACGGTTAAAGTGACGGACAGCACAGGAGCATGGAAAAGCATCGAAATTGCCTATGGCGGCACAGAGCCCATTGCGATTGATACACCAGCAGATCCCTCAGATCCGGGCGGAGCCAAAAGCTTTACTATCGATCCGATTCCGCCCCAGGAATATACCGATGGGGAGATTACGCCCGAGATCGTGGTGCGCGATCCGGATGGGAATCCGCTGATAAAGGATGTTGACTACACGGTAGAGTATCAAAATAACGTGGAGCCGGGCGAGGCGATCGTGATTATCAAAGGCATCGGCGATTACGCCGGAACGCTGGAAGAGGCATTTTCCATCAAAGCGCCGCCAAAGACGGATGAGAAAGCGCCACCCAAGACGGATACCCCGGCACAAAGCGGAGATGAAAATTCCTCCATGCCAAAGTTGGGAGACCGGGTAAGCCAGCAGTTCTGGTTTGCGATGATGATGCTGTTCCTTTGCCTCGGGGCTGTTTTGGAGCTTTTCAAGAAACTCCCCCGCTACATCTGCAAACACTGAGAGATAAAAAAGAGCGCTTTGGGTCAATTCCCAAAGCGCTTTTTGAATGGATGCGGGAAAATCTGCTGTGGCTATCGCGCTCCTGCTAAAATAGAATCCTTTTTTGGGGGCGGATGAAAATTTTGCAATTACAGGATAACGTGGTATCATAAGAATAAGCTAAAAATGGAGGAAAGACTTGATAAGCGCATAAGCTGATCGCGTGATGAAACAGACAGATAAATCATAGGGGAATACGCATGAATCTGGCAGAAATAGCCGTTGACAAAGCGGGTTGTTTTGTGTAAGATAATAAGGTAGCCGCACGAGAAGGGTTGGAAATCCCGTTTGGGTACCTCATCGGCGAGACTGGTAAGAGGAGGATGCTTAGGATGTACGCAATCGTTAGAACAGGCGGAAAGCAGTATAAGGCAGAGATTGGCAGATTTATCGATGTTGAGAAGCTGAACGCGCAGGTTGGCGAGGAAGTCAGCTTTGATGCCCTGATGGTCGTGGACGGCGAAAAGGCACAGGTTGGCGCGCCGGTTGTGGAAGGCGTGAAAGTTGTCGGCAAAGTTATTGCGCAGGATAAGGCAAAGAAGCTGGTCGTTTTCAAGTTCCATAACAAAACTGGCTACCGCAAGAAGCAGGGCCACAGACAGCCTTATACGAGAGTCGAGATCGTCTCGATTGGCTAAAAAAGAGTGATTACCGGGTAAAAGTGAGGTGGAATAGCAATGGCACATAAGAAAGGTATGGGAAGCACGAAGAACGGTCGTGATAGCGCTTCCAAGCGTCTGGGCGTCAAGAGAAGCGACGGTCAGGCTGTGCTGGCTGGCAACATCCTGGTTCGCCAGAGAGGCACGAAGATTTATCCCGGCGTGAATGTGGGCAAAGGAAGCGATGATACGCTGTTTGCCTTGCAGGACGGCGTCGTGAAATTCGAGCGCAAGGGCAGAGACAAGAAACAGGTCAGCGTCTACGCGCAGTAAGGAAAAGATAAAATGCCATTTTTGCAAAAGCAAAGATGGCATTTTTGATCTGGAAAATTTTGATATGATAGAGATTACTTGGAAAGATGACTGCGCAGCTCTGACGGGCGAGCAGATGGATCCGGCGCTGATTTTTAACTGCGGGCAGGCGTTCCGCTTTGAAGAGGATGAGGCGGGCGTTTACCGGGGCATCGCCTATGGCAGGCAGATTGGGTGCAGAAAAATAGAAAACGGCATGGAGCTGTTTCCGGTTACTCCAAAGGAGATGGAGAGGATTTGGAAGGGCTACTTTGATCTGGATTTCTGCTACCCGCCGGAAGATGCGCGATTCTCTTCGGATGCCATTTTGCGGGAGGCAGCGCAATGCTGCACAGGGCTTCGGATTTTGCGCCAAGAGCCTTTTGAGACGCTCATCACCTTCATTTTATCCGCCAACAACAATATTGCGCGCATTCGGGGCATTGTCAAAAAAGTATGCGCGCTGGCGGGCGAAGAGATCGCGCCGGGCTGTTTTACTTTTCCCACGCCGCAGGCTTTGGCCGAGCAGAGTGAGCAAGCGCTGCGGGCGTGCGGCGCGGGGTATCGGGCGCGGTATGTGCTGGAGACGGCGCGCAAAGTGGCAGAGGGATATGACTTGGAGCAGTTTTACCGGATGGATTATGCGGCAGCCAGGGCAGAGCTTTGCAGCCTGAGCGGCGTTGGCCCCAAAGTGGCGGACTGTATTTTGCTCTTTGCCTATCAGAAGCGGGAGGCATTTCCGGCGGATGTCTGGATCCGGCGAATGCTGGGAGAGCTCTATGGGTTTGAGGCAAAAAATGACAAAGAGATTTTGCAGTTTGCATCCGAGCATTTCGGAGCGTATGGCGGATTGGCGCAGCAATACCTCTTTCACTATATGCGCACAAGGGCAAAGCAGAAGGAATAGAAATAAGATTTGTCAAAAAAGGGCGTATCGTGTATAATAGGCACGAAACGATGAAAGGAAGGCTTTGTTTGGCCTTTTGGATATCTTGGCTTAAGAGGGGATTTTTATGAAGCTCGATATTGATACGCACACGCACACTGTGCTTTCTGGCCACGCGCATTCCACGCTGCTGGAAAACATCCTGTTTGCAAAGAAAAAAGGGCTGAGCGGCATTGTGGTGACGGATCACAGCGGCGGCATGAAGGGAGTGCAATCGGCGTCATGCGTGGGCCTGCTGCGGGATGTGCCGCAGGAATATGATGGCATCCGCATTTATCGGGGGACAGAGACGAATATCATAAACGAGAAGGGCGAAGTGGATCTGCCGCTGCGCTATTTGCAGTTTGTGGAATTTGCCATCGCATCCATGCATGACAATGTCATCTGCTCGGTGGACCAGGTGCACGATACGGATGCCATGATAGGGGCGCTGAATAACCCGTATATCGATATTATCGGCCATCCGGGCAACCCCTTTTTTAAGATTGATATTGAGGCGGTAGTCTTAGAGGCCAAGAAACAGAATAAACTGATAGAGATTAACGGACATTCCTTCACGGCCAGAAAGGGAAGCCGCCCCAACTGCCAGAAGTTTTTGCAGCTCTGCAAAAAGCATGAGGTGCGCATCTCCGTCGGGACGGATTCACACAACTGTTTTTGCATCGGCGAATTTAGGCCTGCGCTGGAAGAGATCGAGGCGGCAGGTTTCCCGGAAGAGCTCATCATCAGCAGAACGAAGGAGAGCTTCGAGGCCTATTTGGCAGAGCGGCAGGCGCGCATCGCGGCGCTTGCATTGTAGCGTTTATTCACTGCACTTATTGCAGAATTTATGAAAAATCCCAAGGAGGAACTTATGAGAGAGTTTGTGGTTATGGCGGATTCGGATTCCGAGATTCCATACCAATATGCGGATGCGCATGAGCTCCCAGTTTTTTTGATGCCCTACACGATCGACGGGCAGGAGGCGCTTTTTGATTTGGGCAGAGCGACAGACTTTAAGGGCTTTTACGATAAGCTGAGAGCTGGGGCAGAGGCATCTACCGCCACGCGCCCGCCCATCGACATTCAGAACTTCTTTGAAGAACAGCTGGCGCAGGGCAAGGATATTTTATACATCAGCTTTTCTTCCGGGCTTTCGGCGCACTATGATCTGGTGCAGGTTGCCAAAAAGGCTGCGCTGGAAAATTACCCCGATGCGCGCATCGAAACGGTAGATTCGCTGGGCATTGCGATGGGCTCTGGCCTTCTGGTTTGCCATGCGCAGAAGATGAAAGAGCAGGGCGCGAGCCTGGATGAGATCAAAGAGTGGGTGGAGCAGCATAAGCTAAATGCGCTGCACTTCTTCTCTGTGGATAGCCTGAAGCATCTTCAGCGCACGGGCCGGCTTTCCGCAGTTCTATCCGTGATGGGCTCTCTGCTGGATCTCAAGCCGATTTTGACGGTAACAAAAGAGGGGAAAGTGGTCTCCTTTGATAAGGTTAAGGGCAGAAAGAAAGTGATCCGCTATCTGACGGATTTGGCAGAAAAAAACTATGACCCGGAGATTTCTTCCGAGCTGGCGGTTGTCTGCCATGCGGATAATCTGGAGCAGGCGCAGGCGCTCAAGGAAGAGATGCAAAAGCGCATGAAATTCGATGAGATTTGGCTTTTGGATATTGGCCCGGTCATTGGTGTTCATGCAGGGCCGGGGGCACTTGCTATGCTCATGCTGGGCAAGGAGCGCCCGCTATAAGGGAAGAAAAAGAGAGGCCGTAATTGCGGCCTCTTTTTATTTCGGAGTAGAAGTGCTAACCTTCTAGAATACGAAGTGCTCTATTTTGTTTTTTTGCATATGTTAATGTTTGAAAAGTACCTCCACTGCCGGAATGATAGACACCGATTACAAGGCTTGCATGATC
>JAHZHM010000299.1 GCA_019420265.1 Clostridiales bacterium | reverse complement strand
AGAACGGTTTCAAGGCGCTGTGCTATATGCACCGCTATCAGCGCGATCTTCTCGCCCGTCTGCGCACCGACTATGTGCATGAGCAACAGGAGCGTTACCGCACCCAGCTTGCGCAGATAGGGGATGCGATTGACCATGCCAGCGCATCTGAGCGCGTGAAATTGACAAAGCGGCAGAAAAAGTTTCAAGACCAGGCAACGGAGCTGCAAAAATATGAGGAAAAGGTGCACCACCTGGCAGATAAGAACATTGAGATTGATCTTGATGATGGGGTAAAACATAACTATCAACTGTTCGCCGATGTACTGGCGAAGATAAAGTGATAGAGGATAGGCATTATTTGAGCTTATAAATAGGCTCGATACAAGGCTGGAAGAGCCCTTCATCAAAGCCGATGATTTTACGATGAGAAAAGCACGGAAACCTTTTGCGGATGGGGTTATCTTCTGCTGCGATTATTTTGACGGGGAAATAGAACGGAGAAGCGTTGGCAGAAATCATTGAAAAATAGTTGCGTAGCCCCTATGATAAACATAATCTTCGCTATATTATATGTCTGGTTTAACAAGACGTATCGGCGAGGGCGTATTGTGAAAGCAAGGAGAGTAAAACGATGTCAAACGAGCGCGTACAATTTAATCTGATGGAGCGTTTTGCAGCCCCCTTGCCGGAGTTTTATCGCCGCAGGATTATTTTTTGGAAAGACGAGGATCGGGAGTTTGAGAAAGACGTTGACGAGTTGAACTTGGAAGGCGTCAAGATCATCAAGCTGACCGGCACAAATAATTTTGCTGTCAAAAAGCTGCTGGTTCACGATGATTTGGACAGCAACTACTTAATCTATTGCCCGATTGCATACGCCAACGAAGAAGACGATTGGCTACAGGATATAGAGTATTACAGCGAAACCTTCCGCGCAGATTTTATCTCCATGCAGATGGAGGAATTGAACATTGCACCGTCTGCGGCTATGCGGAAGACGGTGAAACTCTATGCAAAATTTCTGGAGAACAAAGAGCGCCGCCAAAAGCTGCGCAAGATTGGGCGGGATTATCAGACACCGCTCCAGCTGCATATAGATATTATGGCAGTTCTTGCCGGTTTGAGCGAAGGTTCTGCGCAGGATGTTATCATCGCAGCCCTTGCCGCTGGCCTTGACAAAGAGACAAACGGCGTGTTGCAAAACATCCGCAAGTTTGGCAGCATTGAAGCTTTTTGGCAGCTTGTGAGGAAATACACTGGCTATATCGAGGAAGAGGACAAGCCGCTGAGCCATTTTGTGGCCCATATTTTGCTGACGGCACTTTCCCAGACGATGAATGTTTCTATCCTGAAGGGCTTGGAACGATTTGTTTCCGAGACAAACAAGGCGTATTGTTACAGCATTGTTCATGAATGGCGTTCTAGAGAGAATCATGACGATCTGTATGAACTGTGCCGCATCGTGGAAAACGAATGGCAGCTGCCGGCGCGCTTTGATAAGCTCGAGCCGGAG
>JAHZHM010000298.1:2263-2843 GCA_019420265.1 Clostridiales bacterium | reverse complement strand
TGCGCGACGGCATCATCCAAGCTGGCTCCCGCCGCCACTTTCGCTCTGACATATGCGCCCAGCGCCTCATACTGCGCCTCATCGTCCGTCCCCGCCGTGCCCAGCAGATCTGCGAACACCTTTGCATCGATGATCGCATACGTCATCTTCATATCGCCATCCTGGTTGCTCATCTGATAGCGATCTGCCCGGCCGGGCAAATCCATCAGCGTCCCTTCCAGGCGCTTATTCTCGTCGCTCCATCCCAGGAACCAGCTGGGCGTCTGCGGGCTGGAATCCGCGCACTGATACAGCACCGCTTTGAGCGCTGCCTTGCGCCATGCTACAATCTCTCTATTTTCCGGCTCGACCGCGTGAAGGCCATCCGTGTTGCTGCCATAGAGCGCTCTCCATTTGCTTGTAGACTGCTGGTAGAGCATGGGAATGGCCACAACCAGGCCATCCTTTTGTGCCTTTGCCGAGACATAGGTATCCGTCGGGTTTAGATCTCCAGTGGCGGGATCGAACAGACCATAGGTGATGCGGCTGTTACCCGTGATAGTGGAAGTGAAGCTGGCATAGGCGCCTGTCGTCCAGCGGT
>JAHZHM010000298.1:1814-2217 GCA_019420265.1 Clostridiales bacterium | reverse complement strand
ATCCTGCGGCAGGGAGCGGTATCCCGGCGGGGTATTGGTCTCCTTTAAAATGTAATGCTGGATGCCCTGATCCGTATAGCGATCTGTAAAGTCGAAGGGGCGCAGCGTCTCTCCATCTGCCTCGTATTCCTCGAAGCGCGCAGTGCCGTCTGCCTCGGTGGTCAGCGTTGCCAGAGCGTTTCCGATAGGCTGGTAGGCCGTCTTGCCGTCTTTCGTAACAGCTTCGGCCGCATAAAGTTCGAAGCTGACGCCCCCGATGGGCTCGCCGTACTGGTTGACTTTTTTGATCTGCTGATACAGCCGCGGCTGAAGGTTAAAGCGCAGTCCAAGGCTGGAATCGTAGTTGCCGCGCTCGAGATAGAACATCTGCAGCGTATGGTCGCTGTTGCTGGCAAAGGTGTTG
>JAHZHM010000298.1:0-1804 GCA_019420265.1 Clostridiales bacterium | reverse complement strand
TGCCGCGCCAGTTGACCTCTCCCTCCTGGCCGGCCGCGCGGAAAAGCTCCCGCAGCGTCGTATGCGTCACCATATTGGCAGGATCTGCCGGATCATCCGGAATTCCTTTTGTATTGAATCCGCGGCCGATATAGACATCGCCCGTGCTGAAATCAATCGTGCCGTAGATTTCGCTGTGGGTTCCGCCCAAATCCAGCACCAGCACGCCATCGATAAAGACCCAAACGTCGTCATCCCCAGAGAAGCCGAACGTCATAGGCGCGTTGTGCGTTCCCATGTTGACCATTCCTCTGATGGGCTGGCGGAACTCCAAATTAATGGTCATGCCAAGATGGTGGTTCATCGTGTTGCGCGAACACGGCACACTGCTGGTCAGCTTGCCATTGGCATCCACGCCGTCAAACACCTCTTCGCCTTTGTTGAACGGGAAAAAGTTGCCGATGCTGCCCTCGGCATCCGTGCGCACCGTCGCCGGAGCATCATATAGGATAAATTCTCCGTCGCTATCCGCGGTTCTTCGATTGCTGAATTCCGCGAAGTTCTCGCGCATGTTGTAGTAATAATAGCCATCATCGTCTATCTGGAATAATCCTTTGATATTCTGATAGGTTCTTTTATTCGGATGGTTGACTTCTGGATCGAACAGATAATCCAGGCTCTCCGTATCCTTCGCCAGGTCTTTTCCCCAGATGCGAATGAGCGCCTCGCTCAAGTTCTGAATATTCGCGCCTGTATAGCCATTATCCAGATGATCACCGGCGAGCTTATAGTCTTTGATCGTCTCCCAGTCTCTCTTGGTCTGATCGCCGAGCAGCTGTTTTCTCGCGCTTGCCGTGTTGATGACAGGGTAGTTATTTTCCAGCACCGGCCGCACAATCCCTTCCATGCCGGCATATTGTTTGCCATACGTCGTGCTCTCTCCGGCACCCTTGTTCCAAAGGCCGCCATGAATGACGCCATCGCCGAAAAGCAGCAAATGCCCGGCATTGATGCCGCGGTTCCAGTCGTTTTCCGAGGAAAACCCAGCGCTGGAGCCATCCTCTCTGCCATGGTTATGGTTTTTGGTCAGAATATCGCCTTGGGGCGCAGTGGGCTTTTCCGTGTTCACCCAGTAATCGAACAGGTTGACGGTAACGCCATCTGGGTTGGCCACTCGATCCGTGACGATATGGCCCTGCAGAACATCCGCCCCCACGCTTCTGGGCATTGCAAACAGCGCCGGCTCCAATTCCTCATCGCCATTCTCTACCTCGCTTGACGCACTCGGCTCTGGCTCTGCCGCATTTGAAGCCGCCGGCGCCTGATAGCCGCACGTCTCATCATGCACATGCTGGCATTTGAGCACCTTCTTAATACAGCCGCTCTGCTCCGTGCAGACGTGCTCCTCTCCGCTCTCCTCTTCCCCCTCAAAAATACAGCTTTCTTCCAGGGTATAACACTGTTCTGTATGTTCATGCGTGCAGGCATTCTCCTGCGCTCCTTCTGCGTATACTACTCCAGAAAATATGGGGAATAGCATTGCCATGCAAAGAAACATGCTGATGATTCTCTTTTTCATTTGCAGATCCCTCCATTCTTTATTGCTCTGCTTTTTGCGCACCCTCTATTTTATGCGCGCTCAGCTTTCGTTACATCTTTTATCGAGCAATTTTGCTCATTATAAAAAGGATAGACCCATCCTGCAAAATCTTGTTTGCAAGACTAGCCTATCCTTAAAAATTTCCCAGGGCAACGTAAGCAGACAGCTATTCGTCTGTCTGTCTGTCTGTCTGTCTGTCTGTCTGTCTGTCTGTCTGTCTGTCTG
>JAHZHM010000297.1 GCA_019420265.1 Clostridiales bacterium | reverse complement strand
GGACGATCTCCAATCCCTCTGCATTGAGCCGCTCCACAAATTCCCGAACCGGCCGTTCTTCCAGGCTGAGATCCGAAATGCGCAGATTTCCCGCCGCGATGCCAAAGCTGCGATAGGGTTTCCCCGTCTGGCTTTCGTATAAAATTTCCTCGATCACTGTATAATGCTCCATCCTCTGCTCCCCGAATATTTTTGGAGATAGCATAGCAGAAAATTGTGCATTTATTTGTCAGTATTTGGCGCCAAAAAATAATTTTATTTTGTTCTTTTCGACATTTTTGCATCGCCGCGCCGCGATGCATGGCTACTGCATTAACTGCGTTGTGCAGCTAAGATCATGCTCTAAATCCGAAAGAAAGCGCAGCTGTCGCCCCCAATTATCCCGAAGCGCCAAAAAACGGTATTGTCGAACTTCGTCGACAAACACCAGCATCCCACAGGCGCAAACCGTATGCCGGGCATATTTTCCAGAGAAGAGCGAAATGAAAAACGGGCGTTTTTTCTGCATGAGCGCATCCCAATAAGAAAATCCTCTGAAGTATCTGCTTTGCGCCCGCATCTTCGGATACCCACAGGCCCTCCAAACAGCATTTGCCAGCATGCGATTAAAAAATGCAATCGTGCCATAGCGCCCGAGCAGCCGATATTTCCGCGCCTTTTTGCGCACAATCTGATAAAGCGCCGGAGGATCGCTTGGAATTTGCTCATATCCATTCCGCGCGAAAAACAACATCGCATTGCAGATCGCACAAAGCGTGCAGTTTGGCTGGCTTTTTCCATTTTTCATCTCATAATCCCGCTGGAGCCAATCGCCTGTTTGCTCCAGAAAAATGCTCTTATCCGCCAGCAGTTCAAAGCGCCGCCCGGGAAAGCGGTTTTGCAGATATGCCAGGGGCTCGGTAATGATCCCGCCTTTTTGATTCTGCTCTCTGTGCCGTCTGCTCACCAGAAAAACTACTCCTTTTCGTGGTTATCGGCGATCAGCCGTTCAATCGCCTCATCTGTATAGGAGAGCAGATGCCCAAAGGCGCGCGCAATCTCCCTGCGCTCCTGGCCGGTATAGCGCCCCTCCGCCTGCAACTGCCTTTTTCTCTGCTTAAGCTCCAGATATTCCGCCAAAACCTCTTCTTTCTGATAGAACAGGATGTTATAGGTCCCCTGGTTCAGGGAAATCGGAAATAAATCCGTCAGCAAAGGATCATCTTCGGGGTAAAGCATCGTCCCATATTGCGCGCAAATCTCCTTTGCGGCCTGCGCCAGCTCGTCCCGCAACTGCCGATCTTTGACCGGGTGCGCCAGCGCCAGCTTTTTCACTCCCGCGCGCACCACCTCGTTAAATGCGTCGATCACGCCCATCGCATAGGAAAAACTATCCATCTCCCGCATCACTTTTCTCTCCTCTTCTAGTGGCCTTTTGTGCTCCAATAGTTGATTCCAGCCTTTCTGGCCTGCGCGTGCTGATGCTCTCTGGCAATTCGGTAGAGCTTTCCATCCTTTTTCAGCCGGGCACCCGTCTGCTTAAAATAGAAGGAGACATCCGCCTGCTCACACTGCTTTCTCAAATCTAAAACCCAGTCGTAATCGCAAATGCGCGCCTGAGTTCCAGATTCTCCGCCTGCCACCACATGCTCCACCCAGCCGCCCAGATAAGGCGATAGATCGATCGCCGAAAGCAGCGGCTCACAGACGATTCCCTTGTGCCGCACAGGCACATCCCGCAAAATCGGAAGCCGCCGCTCTGCCATCTGCTGATTTTCCACCGTGCAGTTGATCTCGACGTT
>JAHZHM010000296.1 GCA_019420265.1 Clostridiales bacterium | reverse complement strand
TCAAAGAGCTGGCCGAAGATCTCGTGGCCATCTACCGGGAGCGGGGCGTGCGGGAGGGCTATCGCTTCTCGCCGGATACCGTCTGGCAGCGGCAGTTCGAGGATAACTTCGGCTATACCGAAACCCCCGGCCAGATGGAGAGCATCGAGCAGATTAAGCGGGATATGGAGAGCAGCAAAATCATGGATCGCCTGCTGCTGGGGGATGTGGGCTATGGGAAAACGGAAGTCGCCATGCGCGCCTGCTTCAAGGCCTGCATGGATAGCAGGCAGGTGGCCGTGCTCGTGCCCACCACGCTGCTGGCCCGCCAGCATTTCGCCACCTTCAAAGAGCGCTTCCAGGGCTTTCCCGTGCGCATCGAGATGCTCTCGCGCTTTACAAAGCACCCAGGGGCCGTGCTGGATAATCTGGCCACCGGCCGCACGGATATCGTCATCGGGACGCACAAACTGCTCTCCAAAACCGTGCATTTCAAAAACCTCGGCCTGCTGGTCATCGATGAGGAGCAGCGCTTTGGCGTCTCGCATAAGGAGCGCATCAAGGATCTCAAGCGGGATGTGGATGTGCTGACGCTCACGGCCACGCCCATTCCCCGCACGCTGGAAATGGCCATGACGGGCATCCGGGATATGAGTACCATCGATACCCCGCCCGAAAACCGCCAGGAAGTGCAGGCGTATGTCGTGGGCTTCGATTGGGGGCTGGTGCGCGATGCCATCACAAAAGAGCTGGCCCGGGGCGGGCAGGCATATTTCGTCTGCCGGCGCATCGGGGAGATGGATGCCCTGGCCGCAGGGCTGAAGCGCGCGGTGCCCGAGGCGCGGGTTGTCATGGCGCATGGGCAGATGGGCGAGCAGGAGTTCGAGGCCGCCGTCACCAGCTTTATCGAGCGGGAATACGACGTCCTGCTCTGCACAACTATCGTGGAATCGGGCATCGATATCCCGGCCGTCAATACCATCATCGTCTACGAGGCGGATAAATTCGGCCTGGCGCAGCTCTATCAGCTCAAAGGCCGGGTGGGCAGAAGCCGCGTTCGGGCCTATGCCTATTTCACATATCTGGGCGGCGAAGTGCTGAATGAAACGGCCGCCAAGCGCCTGGAGGCCATTCGGGAATTTACCCAGTTTGGCAGCGGCATGAAAATTGCCATGCGGGATCTGGAAATCCGGGGCGCGGGCAATATGCTGGGGGCCGAGCAGAGCGGGCATATGGCGGGCGTGGGCTATAGCCTGTATTGCAAGATGGTGAAGGAGGAAGTCGCCGCGGCAATGGGGCAGCCGCTGCCCAAAGAGCGGGAGACCTCCGTCGAGCTCTCGGAAAACGCCTTCATCCCCTCCGGCTATATCGGCGATGAAGGGCTCAAGCTGGATATGTACCGCCGGGTGGCCGAGGCGGATACGCTGGAAAAGGCCCGGGCCGTCCGGGAAGAGTTTGCGGATCGGTTTGGCCCGCTGCCAAGAGAGGTGGAAAACCTGCTGGGCGCATCCGTCATCCGGGGCTTTGCCGGCCGGGCGGGCATCGCCTCTGTGGTGCGCGGGCGGGATAGCATCGTGCTGCGCTTCGATCCCGGCGCCGCGGTGGATTTGCGCAAGCTCTCCGCCCTCTGTGCGGGCAACCCCCGGCTGATGCAGCGCCGCAGCACGCCCCCCGCCGTGGTTTTCCAGCTGAAAGGCGGCGGCGGATACCGCCAGCTGCTCCAGGTTTTGGAGCAAATAAGGCATTGCATAAGCGCGCTGGATCAAGTATAATATGGGGAAGGATTCCATAAAGGAGTTTAAACTATGCGAAAGAAATTAGTGGCCCTGTTGGCGGCAGTTCTGGTGCTGCTCAGCGCATCTGCCTGCCATATGGTCTATGTCGATCAGGAAAAAGATTATGCCCAGGTGGTCTTTTCTGTCAATGGCAAGGAGTATACCAAAGGCGATATCATGAAGCTCTATGAGGCCTACCGCAACAGCTATGGCCTGACGGATGAAAACCAGGAGACGGATGCGTATATCGATAACTACCACCAGGTGCTCGATCAGATTTATACCGAGCTTTTGGAGCACGAGCTCATCCTGCAATACGGCAGCGAAATCGGCATCACGGAGCTGACGGACGAGCAGATGGAGGGCGTCTATAGCGACCTTGCCCAGATGGAAGAGATGCTGGAAAACTCCGTGCGCACGACGGTAGAAGAAGAGGCCGAGAACGACCCAACCATCGATATCGAGGCGGAAGTCGCCCGGCAGCTGGAAGAGCGCCGCGCCTACTACGGCCTGTCCACCGGGGAATACCAGGAGCGCATCGAGAAAGAGGCCCTGCGGTCTGCTGTGCGCAAATACCTGGAAGAAAACTATGTCCCCAGCGAGGAAGACGTCCAGAGCTTCTACGATACCAACCTGGCAGACCAGAAGCGCCTGCTGGAAGAGGATATGGGCAATTTCTCCGTCTTCGCCCGCAGCAATCTAACCATGTATATCCCGGAGGGCCTGCGCTATGTGCACAGCATCCTCATCGCCATCCCGACGGATGCCCGCAGCGAGATTCTGCGGCTGCGCGCCGGCAGCGAGGAAGACCAGCAAAAAGCTCAGCAGCTGCTGGATGAAGAGCTGGCCAAAATCGAGGCCCGGGCCCAGGAGTGCTATGCAAGGCTTCAGGCCGGCGAGGATTTTGAAAAACTTCTGGATGAATACGGCGACGACCCGGGCATGAAAAAAGATGCCCTCAACCGGGAATCCGGCTATATCCTCTATAAGGAAGACGAGAGCTACGATAAGGATTTCATGCAGGCCGCTTTCGCGCTGGAAAAAGCCGGCGATGTCAGCCCGCTGACGCCCTCTGCCTTCGGCTACTATATCATCCGCATGGATGGCG
>JAHZHM010000295.1 GCA_019420265.1 Clostridiales bacterium | reverse complement strand
TTTTTAATTGTAGTATCTACTAAAGTTTCCAACATAACAATTTTATTTTAATCGGTTGGCATTTTTTTTACAAGACCGAGATATGAAATTTCCGTTAATTCAGGCAAAAACGGACAGGTGGGAGGGAAAGGGCCGCTTTGGCAGCCATGGGGGCGGTCGGTTGGCATAGGAGTGGAAGGGCAAGGGCTACGGTAGACATGGGGGCCAAGCCCCCATACCCCCATTACTAGGGCATGAGAATGGGACAGTGCAGGGAGAAAGCGCGGGCGGCGGGCAGAGCATATGCGAGCCTTTGCTCCCTGAAAAATTGATTTTTGGCGGCGAGGATGGCTCCAGCAGGTTTTGCCGTTCTGCCATTCGGGCGCGCCCTTCACAGAAGTGAGTATGCGCTCTCTGACAAACCGATTGCCAGCGGCGCATATGGTTCCAGCGGGTTCCACCGCTCTATCATTCGGGGTGCGCCCTCCGCGGGAGCGACAAGCGGAACATATGCGGGCATACGCCGAACGATAAGCTGAGTGGCAGCGCAGGTCCCTGTTCTTTTACGCAGAGAACGGGAGAGCATGCGCCTTCTGACAGGCCGATTGCCTGCGCCGCGCGCAGGGCTGACAGGTTTTGCCGTTCTGCCATTCGGGCATTGCCCTCCGCAGGAGCGCGTGCAGCGCCGTGCACAGAATGACAGGCTACACATTCCCGTCAATCGGGTATCGCATTTTATTGGCGGAGATTGTGCAAGAAAATAGTCGCATTTCCGAAAAATAGGTAGTATAATATTGTATATCAATAATAAAATACATTTTTGAAAATGCGACTCTCCCCCTGCCGCGGCGGCTGCCTTTTTCGCCAAATTATGCTATAATTGGAGACAAGGTTTTGGGCGCTTGCGGATGCCCATCCGGCGGCAAACGCGAGATGCGCGGGCATGCGCCGGGTCGGCAAACCGGCTGGCAACGCGGTTTTTCCTGTTCTTTGACGCAGAGAACGGGAGAGCATGCGCCAAATGGCAGGCTGACTGGCTGACCGTGCGCAAAGCTGAAAGGCTATGCTAACCTAGCAATCGAGTGTAACGCCGCGCGCAGAACTGGCAAGCCCCGCCGCCCATCATTCGGGTATTGCCCTTCGCGGGAGCGGCAAGCAGAGGCTGTGCGAGCATGCACCTTCTGGCAGGCCAACTGACTGACCGCGCGCAAGGCCGAAAGGCCATGCTAACCTAGCAATCGAGTGCAGCGCCGCGTGCAATTCTGGCAGGTTCTGCATTCCCATCATTCGGGGATTGCCCTCCGCAGGAGCGGCAGGCAGAACATGTGCGAGCATGTGCCTTCTGGCAAACCGACTGGTTAACCGCGCGCAAAGCTGAAAGGCTATGCTAACCTAGCAATCGAGTATAAAAAGAGGTAGAGAGTTGAAGACGAGTCGAATTTTCAGAATTTTCATGATGCTGCTGGATACCATCGTCCTGGCGATTTTGCGGCCCTTCCGCAAATTTTCGCATTTGCAGACTTTCCAGGGCCAAAAAACCAGCGCCGAGGATGTGCCCCACGCTGTGGAGGGCACGCGCCCGCAGGATTTCGGGATACAGGCCGAGCTGGAGGTGGACGGCGAAAAGGCCGAATCCTACTCCCGCAGCCAGCCGATTTTTATGGACCCAGCCCAGCCCTATGCAAAGCACGATGGCATCGTCACCTTCCGGGGCGACCAGCTCAGAAGCGGCGCGGCATACGGCGATTTTGCCGGCGGCAAGACGCTCCAGCAAAAATGGAGCGTGCGCACGGGCAAGCTGGCCAAGGGCTATGGCCACGGCTTCTGGACGGGCAGCGGCTGGACGGGCCAGCCCCTCATCGTCCGCTGGACGGCCGAGCAGCGAACGGCCATGAACCTGCTGCCCGAGAAAAAAGAGAAAGAAAACCTCATCGAAGTCATCTATTCCACGATGGATGGCAACGTCTATTTTATCGACCTGGAAGATGGCCTGCCCACCCGGGAGACCATCAAAGTTGGCCTGCCCTTCAAGGGCGCAGGCGCGCTGCACCCTTCCCTGCCTCTGCTGCATCTGGGCCCGGGGGATTCGGGCGCAGGCGAGGGCGAGTATGCCCGGGCCTACCTCTATAGCTTAATCGACGGCGAAAAACTGCTGGAATACGGCGGGCAGGATGCCTTTGCGCCCCGCAAATTCTGCGGGTTCGACAGCTCCCCGCTGTTCGACGAGGCCACGGATACCATCATCGAGCCCAGCGAAAACGGCATCATCTATACCTTCCGCCTCAACTCCAAAATCGGCGAGGACGGAAGGCTCTCCATTGACCCTTCGGAGTTCGTCAAACTGCGCTACCAGACTGCCCGCAGCAGCGAAGAGCGCTATTGGCTGGGCATGGAGGACAGCCCGGTCATCTGGAAGAACTACATGTATATCGCGGATAACGGCGGCACGCTGCTGTGCATCGACCTGAACACCATGGAGGTCGTCTGGACGCAGGACGTGGCCGACGATACCAACGGCACGCCCGTCTTCTCCCTGGAGGACGGCGTTCCCTACCTCTATATCGGGACAAGCCTGCACTGGACGGCCAGCCGCCGCCTGAAGCTCGCAGACGCGCCCATCTTCAAAATCAACGCCATCACCGGGCAGTACGTTTGGATTCACAGCTACTTCTGCAACACCGTCGCTGGGGTTTCGGGCGGCGTGCAGGCCACCTGCGTGGTGGGCAAAAACAGCATTGAAGACCTGGTCATCTTCCCGGTTGCCAGAACGCCCTGGGTGCGCAGCGGCATGCTCGTGGCGCTGGATAAAAAGACTGGCCAGGAAGTCTGGCGCTACAAGATGCGCCGCTATGCCTGGAGCTCGCCCGTCGCCCTCTATGCGGAGGACGGCACGGCCTATCTCGTGCAGGGGGATTCCCAGGGCACGCTGCACCTGCTGGATGCCCGGACGGGCAAACTGCTCAGCAAAACCGAGCTGGGCGCCAATATCGAAGCAAGCCCCGCC
>JAHZHM010000294.1 GCA_019420265.1 Clostridiales bacterium | reverse complement strand
TCATAGCCGGCGTTGGGCGGATAGTGCGTTAAGTTCTCATCCAGCGCGCGTTTTGCCGCAGCTTTGATGGGCTCTGGTGTATGAAAATCCGGCTCGCCAATGGTCAGAGAGACGCATCCCTCCACTTGCCGCGCCAGGGCGGTAAACTTGCGGATGCCGCTGGGGGCCAGCGCCAAAAGTTCCTTGCTCATGCGATGTTTCATGCGGGTGCTCCTTATGCGTTAGAGATAGAGCAGCTTTTGGAAAAGAGAGAGCCCTGGCTCCAAAAGCTGTTCCTCGAAGTTGAAGTGATCGGAATGCAGCGGCTGATCTCCGCCGATGCCAAGGAAGAAGAAAATGCCGGGCAGACGCTGTTGATAGAAGGAAAAATCCTCCGTGATCAGCGTGGGCTTTTCCAGTATCAGCAGATTTTCCTGGCCGAGATATTGCAAAACCTGCTCGAACAGCAAAGGGGAATTATGGACGGGCGGATAGCCCTCGCTCATGTGCCGAGAGATTTGGCAGCCCATTTCGCTCTCCAGAGATTGCGCAATCTCAGCAAGGTTTTGCGCCAAAGCCTGATGCAGGCTGCTCGAAAAGGTGCGCAGCGTTCCCTCCAGGCGCGTATGCGCGCTGATGGCGTTGCGGGCAGTGCCGCTCTGCATCCGGCCAAACCGCAGCAGACGGAATTGCTCCGGCTCAAACTCCTCTGCCATGCGGTAAGCGCGCCGCACAAACTGAACCCCGGCATCGAGGGCATCGATGCCATCCTCCTGCCGGGCGATATGGGCGCTTTTGCCGGAAATTTCGATGGTCAGCTCGCTGGATTGCGCCATCAGCGGGCCGCTGCGCGATGCAATCACGCCGGCCGGAAGGCTGGGCCAGAGGTGCAGGCCGAAAATATGCGAGGCACGACATTGCTCGAATATGCCGGAATCACAGATATTTTTCGCGCCGCCAGTCGTCTCCTCCGCAGGCTGAAAAATGAGCAGCACATTGTGCGGCAGAGAGGAGATATTTTGCGCAATCCACTCGGCAAAACAGAGCAGAATCGCCATATGCCCATCGTGGCCGCAAGCGTGCATCGCCCCGGCGTGCTGGGAGCAAAAAGAAAGCGCGTTTTGCTCTTGTATGGGCAGGGCATCCATATCGCTGCGAAAGGCCACGCAATCATCCTTTCCGGCATCGAAAAAGGCGCAGACTGCATCCCCGTATGGATGCAAAATCTGGCAGGGCAAGGAGCGCAAAGTTTGCTCGAGATATGCCCGGGTTTTCGGAAGGTGTTGGTCTAGCTCGGGAATTTGATGCAGCGCGCGGCGGTGCGCGATGAGTTTTTCTAGCATGAGAGCCTCCTATTGATTCATAAAATAATTGTACCCCAACGCCACGGCGAATGTAAATACCCAGCAGCGGCCAAAAAGTGCTTGCAATTTTATAGCGGGAATGATATGATTTTTTTAACATTATGATAGAGGTGCGAAAACGAAGAGTTCTGCTGAAGCTGGCGAGCGAGGAAGGCAGGAGGGGGCAATTTCGCCGAATTCCCGGAGCAGGCATGCGAAGGGGATGGGGCTTCGGGGAAAACCCGCGGCACTGTCTGCATTTTTATGCGGGAGCGCTATCTTATGGCTAGAAATACAATCTGCGGCAGCAAGGCGCAGCTTTTGTGTGTATTCGCCAGTGGGGATTGCGCCCTGCTGGCTTTTTTGATGAAAGATAAAGGGGGTGATGGCAGTGGGCCTGTTCGGATTGGCCTTGAGCAAAGCCATCACGGGGGCGCAAAGCGCCGCTCGGAAGCATTGCGGAGATAACACAAAGTCTAGATTCGCCCGCTAAGGGCAAAGGAGAAAATTATGGCAGCAATAAAAGGTTCGATTGTGGCATTGGTAACGCCGTTTGCAGAGGATGGCAGCGTGGATTTCGGAAAGCTCCGAGAGCTTTTGGATTGGCATATTGAAAACGGAACAGACGGCATTTTGATGATGGGGACGACGGGCGAAAACGCGACGACGGCGCATGAAGAGGACGCGAAAATTTGCCAGTTCGCCATCGATCATGTGGCAGGGCGCGTTCCGATGATCATCGGCGGCGGCTCCAACTCCACGCGCACGCAGATGGATAAGTGCATCAAATACTCCAAGATGGGGGCAGATGCTCTGCTCTGCATCTCTCCTTATTATAATAAGACGAATGCCGAGGGAATGTATCGCCATTTCGCGGAGGCGGCGGATGTCTCTGGCGCGCCCATCATTCTCTACAATGTCCCTGGGCGCACGGGCTGCTCGATTCCCGTGGATGTGGTTGCGCGGCTCAGCCAGCATGGCAATGTCATGGGCATCAAAGAGGCCAGCGGCGATATCGCGTATGCCAGCGAGGTAGCGCGGCTTTTGAGCGACGATTTTGTCATGTATAGCGGAAACGACGATATCACCATCCCGCTGTTGGCGCTGGGTGGCGTGGGCGTCATCTCGGTCTGGGCTAATATTATGCCGAAAACCTGCCATAATATGGTCATGGATTACCTCCAGGGGCGGCAGAAGGAGGCGCTGGCTGTGCAGCTGCGCTATCTGGATCTCATCCACGCGCTCTTTATGGAAGTGAACCCGATTCCCGTCAAAGAAGCCATGAATCTGATGGGCATGAATGTGGGCGGATTCCGTCTGCCGCTCTATGAAATGCCGCAGGCGAAGCGGGAAAAACTGGCGGCAGTTATGCGCGAAGCTGGACTGAAAGTGCAGTAAGGAGAACAGCTATGAAGATTGTCTTATCCGGCTATGGCAAAATGGGAAAGATGCTGGAAGAACAGGCTGCGCTGCGCGGCCATGAGATTCTGGCGCGCATCGATATCGATAATGTAGACGATTTTGCCTCCTTGCCCAAAGCGGATGCCGTTTTGGATTTTTCGCACCCTGGCATGCTGCCTTTCCTGGCCGAATATATCCGGCGCACAGGCACGGCCCTTTGCAGCGGGACGACGGCCTTTGGCGAGCAGGAGTATCAGACGCTGGCCCAGCTGGCAGAGTATGCCCCGGTGCTGCATAGCGCAAACTATAGCCTGGGCATTGCGGTGTTCCGCAAAATGCTGGAGCAGTTTGCCCCCATGCTGCGGGAAGGCTTCGATGTGGAAGTGGTGGAAAAGCACCATAATCAGAAAGTCGATGCGCCCAGTGGCACGGCCAAATTGCTGGTTCAGGCCATCGATCCTGCGGGAGAGCAGAAAATCGTAACCGGAAGGGAAGGCATGTGCGGCAAGCGCAGCCAGAATGAAATTGGCGTGTTCGCACTGCGCGGCGGCACGGTTGCCGGCGAGCACAGCGTCTATTTCTTTGGCGAGGACGAGACGCTCTGCATCACGCATTCCGCCACCAGCCGGCGCATCTTCGCTGTGGGTGCGGTGCGTGCGGCAGAAGCGCTCAAAGAAAAAGCGCCCGGCCTTTATGATTTGCAAAACGTGCTGTTTTAGCTGAGCCAGATAGAACACCAAAGAAAAAGGAGAGAACCACGATGGACGCATATCAGATTATCGAATACATTCAAAAATCCGAAAAGAAAACGCCTGTGCGGGTGTTTCTTCAGGAGAAGGAGCCCGTTTGCTTCCCGGGAGCGATGGAATTTTGCGCGCAGGGCGGCATGAAGATCGTCTTTGG
>JAHZHM010000293.1 GCA_019420265.1 Clostridiales bacterium | reverse complement strand
TCGCCGTAGGTATGCTTATCGTAGTAGCTCATGGGCAGTTTTTCGATTTTGATGGAAATATCCCGGCGCAGCCCATAGGAGACTTTCTGCGAGACATTGCCCATGATAACCCCTTGAATAAAGGAGAACAGTGCGCTAGCCAGATACAGGCCGAGCAACGTCAACAAAATTGTTCCGATTTTGCCGAAATCGATACCTGCGCCACCCGAGATTTTGGAGACCAGGCCGTTGAAGATTTCAGTCGTCGCGTTGCCGAGCACTTTGGGCCCGATGATGGAGAAAACTGCGCCGGCAGCGGCGAAGATGACCACAAGAAGCAGACTGAATTTATACTTAGAGAGCACGCGGGCAAGCTTTTTGATGGAGGTATTAAAATCCTTTGCTTTTTCACCCGCCTGCATGCGGCCGCCAGGGCCCTGACCACCGGGGCGACCAAATGATGTTTTCTTTTCACTCATTTTTGAAGTTCCTCCTCTGAAAGCTGAGATAGAGCGATTTGGCGATAGACATCGCAGGATTCCAGGAGCTGCTGATGCGTGCCCATACCGGCGATTTTGCCATCATCCAGGACGATGATCTGCTCGGCATTTGCGATCGTGCTGATGCGCTGCGCCACGATGATGACCGTCTTATTATCGGTATTTTCCTTGATGGCTTTGCGCAGTGCTGCATCTGTGCGATAATCTAAGGCAGAGAAGCTATCATCGAAAATAAGAATATCCGGATCGCTGGCCAGAGCCCTTGCGATGGACAGGCGCTGCTTTTGCCCGCCAGAGACATTCGTTCCGCCTTGGGCGATGGAACGGGAATAGCCGAGAGAGTTGCTCTCGATAAACTCCGTCGCCTGGGCGATGGCGGCAGCTTTTTTCATTGCCTCATCGCTGAGGGATTCATCCGAGAATTTAATATTGGATTCGATAGTTCCGGAGAACAGTAGGCCCTTTTGCGGCACAAAGCCGATGGATTTGCGAAGGGTTTGCAAATTTTGCTCCGAAACATTTACGCCGCTAACCAGCACTTGGCCGTCGGTTACATCATAAAGCCGGGGGATGAGGTTGATGAGCGTGGATTTGCCGCTGCC
>JAHZHM010000292.1:2059-2589 GCA_019420265.1 Clostridiales bacterium | reverse complement strand
CATTGCGGCAATGGTGCAGAAAGTTACTGCGCATTTCGGGAATATCGATGTGCTCATCAACAATGCCGGAATTGCCTCGTTTGGTCTTTTGACGGAAATTTCCGAAAAAGACTGGCTGCGGTTGTTCGATATCAATGTGAATGGCGCATACCGCTGTATTCGGGAAGTTCTGCCAAAAATGATTTCCCGCGGGCGAGGCGTCATTCTCAACATTTCCTCTATCTGGGGCGTAACCGGGGCTTCCTGCGAGGTGTGCTATTCGGCGACAAAGGCAGCGCTCATCGGGCTGACCAAAGCGCTTGCAAAGGAAGTTGGCCCTTCCGGGATTCGCGTGAACTGCATCGCTCCCGGTGTGATTGAAACGGATATGAACGCCCATCTATCAGCCGGGGATTTGAGCGCTCTCGCAGAAGAGACGCCGCTGGGGCGCATAGGAACGCCGGAAGATGTTTCAGCTGCCGCGCTTTTTCTTGCTTCTCCCGGGGCCAGTTTTATCACAGGGCAGGTTCTTGGCGCAAATGGCGGGATTG
>JAHZHM010000292.1:0-2049 GCA_019420265.1 Clostridiales bacterium | reverse complement strand
TAAGTTTATCTGTAATGCAATATAATTTTGGAAGAGGTGTAATATGCGCGATCGTTATGAAAATCCATTGACAAAACGGTATGCTTCGGCGGAGATGAGCTACCTGTTTTCGGATGAAAAAAAGTTCAAGACATGGCGGAAGCTTTGGATCGCTCTGGCAGAGGCAGAGCACGAACTGGGCCTGCCAATCTCCCAGGAGCAGGTTGCCGAATTAAAGGCACATGCCGAAGATATCAACTATGAAGTGGCGGAAGAGCGGGAAAAGCAGGTGCGGCATGATGTCATGAGCCATGTCTATGCCTATGGTGTGCAGTGCCCAAATGCAAAGGGCATCATCCATCTTGGCGCGACCAGCTGCTATGTCGGCGATAACGCAGATCTCATCATTTTGCGGGAAGGGCTGGAGCTGGTTGAGAAAAAGCTTGCGGCAGTTATCCGGCAGCTCTCCCATTTTGCCATGGAATACCGGCAGATGCCTACGCTGGGCTTTACGCATTTTCAGCCTGCCCAGCTGACGACCGTCGGCAAGAGGGCAACGCTGTGGATCCAGGACCTCGTGATGGACTTGGAAGAGCTGAGGGAAGTGAAAAACAGCATTCGCCTAAGAGGTGTCAAAGGGACGACGGGCACACAGGCCAGCTTCCTGACGCTCTTTGAAGGCGATCATGCCAAAGTCAAAGAGCTGGAGAAGCGCGTGGCAGAGAAAATGGGCTATCAGAATGTCTATGCCGTAACCGGGCAGACCTATCCGCGCAAAGTGGATGCGCGGGTCGTCAACGTTTTGGCCAATATCGCCAGCAGCGCCTATAAATTCAGCAACGATCTGCGGCTGCTTCAAAACCTAAAAGAGATGGAAGAGCCCTTTGAATCCAAACAGATCGGCTCCTCTGCGATGGCGTATAAGAGAAACCCCATGCGCTCCGAGCGGATGGGCTCTCTGGCGCGCTATGTCATCTCTTTAATGAGCAGCCCGGAGATTACCGCCTCTACGCAGTGGTTTGAGCGCACGCTGGATGATTCGGCCAACAAGCGCCTGGTCATCCCGCAGGCTTTCCTCACGGTAGATGCCGTTTTGGCGCTTTATTTGAACATCACCTCCGGCATGGTGGTCTATCCGAAAGTCATTCATAAGCATATTATGGACGAGCTGCCTTTTATGGCAACCGAGACGATTCTGATGGAAGCGGTGAAGCTTGGCGGGGATCGCCAGGAACTGCACGAAAAGATCCGCACATACTCGATGGAGGCCGGGAAAAATGTCAAAGTAAACGGCCAGGCGAATAACCTCATTGAGCTCATCGAGGCGGATAAAAGCTTTGGGCTTTCCCGGGAGTATATTCATTCGATCCTCGATCCCAAAAACTTCATCGGCAGAGCAGATAAGCAGGTGGAAGATTTCTGTGATGAAGTCGTCGTGCCTGCATTAAAGGGCTATGAGGATCTCGATGTGCAGGCGGAGATCAATGTCTGATGAGCGGTTATCCCTGCCTGGAATTTGATTTACCAAAACTGCGGCATAATCTTTCGGCTCTTTCACAGCGGTGCCAGGCGGCCGGTATCCGGCTGGCCGGCGCTGTGAAGGGAGTGCAATCTAATCCAAAGCTGGTGCGGGAGTATCTGCCATATTGCGATCAAATTGCTATTTCCCGGCTGAGCCAGGCTAAAATGCTCAGGCAAGCGGGAATTACAGCAGATCTGCTCATGCTGCGCCTGCCCATGATGAGCGAAATTCCCGAGCTCGTGGCTCTGACGCAGTATAGCCTGAATAGCCAGTTTTGCGTCATCCGCCAAATAGAGGAGGAGTGCAAACGCCAAAATAAGAAGCACAAGGTGATCCTCATGGCAGACGAAGGCGATCTGCGCGAAGGCTACTGGGATAAAACACAGCTCGTCGAGGATGCCCTTCGAATTGAGCAGCAGATGCAGCATGTCTGCCTGGCTGGCGTTGGCGTGAATCTGGGATGCTATGGCTCCATTCTGCCTTCCACGCAAAATTTGGGAGATTTGGTGCAGATTGCCCGTGAAATTGAGCAGCGCATTGGCCGAAAG
>JAHZHM010000291.1:1665-3619 GCA_019420265.1 Clostridiales bacterium | reverse complement strand
TGGTTTTTGTGGCATTGCTCTAGAAAATTCGCGTAAAGATGGGCTTGTTCTGATCGAACAGCGCAATAAATTCAGTGTGGGAGATACCATCGATATTCTTTCGCCCCATCTACCGCCCACACAGTTTGCGCTGGAGAAGATATGGGACGAGGAGATGCAGGAGCAGCCTGCCGCGCCTCACCCCCAGCAGCATATTTATATTGCCTGCCCCGTCCCTCTGGCAAAAGGGGATTTGCTTCGAAGAAAGCTGGACTAACAAATTTCCCAAAATTTCGTCATATAAATAACCAACACTATGGAAGGTTGGTTATTTTTTATGCACATTTTTGAGTTTCTCCGCGAAATCTTCTTCTATTCGGGGTATTTTGGAAGCAACACAAAAAGCTTTCCCAAACCGCTGGAGCGGGAAGAGGAAAAGAAATACATTGCCCTGTATATGCAGGGGGATGAGCATGCAAGGGAAGCGATCATCGAGCATAATCTGAGGCTCGTCGCACATATTGCAAAAAAATTTGCTGCCAATAATACCTCCAATATTGAAGATTATATCTCCATCGGGACGATCGGGCTCATCAAAGGCGTCAATACCTTTCGCATAGAAAAGGGCAGCCAGCTTGCGACCTATATCGCAAGGTGCATCGAAAATGAAATTTTGATGTATCTGAGAGCGGGCAAGAAAAATTCCGTCGAAGTTTTCCTGGCGGAATCCATCGGGGAGGATAAAGAGGGAAATACACTTTCACTGATCGATATCCTTGGCGCGGATGAAAACAGCGTCGATGAGCAAGTCGAGCTCAAGATGGAGACGGAAAAATTAAAGGGCATTCTGGAAAAAGTTCTGACGAAACGGGAGCTTTTGGTGATAGAGCTGCGCTATGGCCTTGGCGGCGCGCAGATTTTGCCTCAGCGCGAGATTGCAAAAAGGCTTGGAATTTCTCGCTCTTATGTCTCCCGGATTGAAAAGAAAGCGCTGGGAAAGCTGAACCGCGAGCTGAATAAAAAGCGCTGACATAGGCCGAAAAATATGCTATAATCTTTTTAACAAAAAGAGAGGTCTTAGCATGGATAACACAATCAAAACCCAGATGCTGCAAAAATATAAAGAGGAGTTCTGTGAACTGCTGCGCTCAACCCAGCGCGATGGCATGGAGAATCTCATCAGCTGGCTGGAAAATGAGACGGATTTTTTCACGGCGCCCGCCAGCGCCAAGCGGCATGGCTCTTACGAGGGCGGCCTGCTCATCCATAGCCTGTCTGTCTACCGCATATTAAATAATTTTGCCAAGAACCTTTCGGGCGTGGAGAAAAGCTCGCTGATCATCGCGGGGCTTTTGCACGATCTCTGCAAGGTAAATTTCTATACAAAGGGCATTCGCAATGTGAAAATTCCAGGGGAGCGGCGCTGGGAAGAGGTTGAGGTCTATACTATTGAAGATTCGCTGCCTTTGGGGCATGGAGAAAAATCCGTCTATCTGGCCATGAAATATATTCAGCTGACGGATGAAGAGGCCATGGCAATCCGCTGGCATATGGGCGGCTATGATGATGCTGCGCGTGCCTATGCCGGGGGGATGGCGCAATCGAATGCGTTTGACAGATACCCCATGGCAGCAGCCGTCGCCATCGCGGATATGTATGACACTTATATCATCGATAATCGCTAGCGCAGAACACTGAAATTTGGTAAGAAAGAGCCTAATCACGGGCTCTTTTTTATTTCACGCTTTTTTGCAAAAAGGCATATTGTAAAACAGCATAAAGTGAAAAAGAGGCTATGATGAAAAAGATACTATCGCTCGATCAACTAAAACTTGGGCAAAGTGCCACGATAAAAAGCCTGGAAATAGAAGGAATAAAGCGAAGACGCCTGCAGGATCTTGGCTTTATCGAAGGAAGCGCCGTGCAGGCAGTCTATGCTAGCCCTGCCGGAAATCCCACAGCATATCTCATCCGC
>JAHZHM010000291.1:0-1655 GCA_019420265.1 Clostridiales bacterium | reverse complement strand
GGACGATGCTCGCATTGCGAAACGAGGACGCGAAGCAAATTAAAATTACCTTGAATCAAAGATAGGAGGCTAGAATATGGGATTAACGCGCAGCTCGGTGGGCAGCGCCCTTTTAAACGATGAATTTCAGATAGAAAAAAGAGGCCGGGTGGTGGCTCTGGCGGGCAACCCGAATGTCGGCAAAAGCACCGTGTTCAATGCGCTGACCGGCCTGAAACAACACACGGGAAACTGGCCGGGAAAGACGATAGAAAATGCGACTGGCTACTATGAATTTCAAGGAAAAGAGTATACGCTCGTCGACATCCCCGGCACATATTCCTTGCTGGCGAACTCAAAGGAAGAAGAGATTGCCCGAGATTTTATCTGCTTTGGCGATCCGGATGTGAGTGTCGTCGTCGCAGACGCCACTTGCCTGGAGCGAAACCTCAATCTCGTCTTGCAGACGCTGGAAATTACAAACCGCGTTGTGGTCTGCCTGAATCTGATGGATCAGGCCAACCGAAACGGCATACATATCGATACCAAGAAGCTCTCTTCTCTTTTGGGCGTCCCAGTCGTGGAGACGACTGCCCGGTCAGGGAAGGGGCTCAAAGCACTGATGGAGACTGTGCAGAAGGTCTGCGAAAACCCCGCGGCATCCAGAGGCTATCAAATACGCTATCACGCGCAAATCGAGCAGGCGCTGGCAATTTTGCAGCCCAGCTTAGAAAAACTGCTTGGGCAAAAAATGAGCGCCCGATGGATGGCGCTGCGCCTTTTGGAAGGGGAGGCCATTCTGCTGTCCTCCGCAGAAAAAAAGCTCGGTTTTTCTCTCTTGGATAACCCAGAAATTCAATCTAAACTGATAGAAGCAAAGGCAGTGCTGGGGGAGGAGAATTACCGCGATCGCCTGGTGGTGGATATTACTTCTGCCGCAGATTATCTCTATCACTCCTGTGTCCGGGAAGAAAACCGCGGGTATCATGCAAGAGACGGCAAAATCGATAGGATATTGACATCCAAGCGCACGGGAATTCCCATCATGCTGCTGTTTTTAGCGGGAATTTTATGGCTGACGATCGAAGGAGCAAACTATCCCTCTCAGCTGCTCTCCAATTTACTTTTTGGGCTGGAAGAAAAGCTCTTTGCTCTTTTTGAAGCGATTCACGCGCCCGACTGGCTCACAGGCGCTATGGTAACAGGAGTCTACCGAACTTTGGCCTGGGTTGTTTCGGTGATGCTGCCGCCTATGGCGCTGTTTTTCCCGCTGTTTACCTTGCTGGAGGATTCCGGCTATCTGCCGCGCATCGCCTTTAACCTGGATCACTATTTCAAAAAGGCGCACGCACATGGCAAACAGGCGCTCACAACCTGCATGGGATTTGGATGCAACGCCTGCGGCGTCATGGGATGCCGCATCATCGATTCGCCAAGAGAGCGGCTGATCGCGATTTTGACCAACAGTTTTGTGCCCTGCAATGGCAGATTTCCGACGATTACCTCCATCATCGCGATGTTCTTTATCACCGGAGCAATGACCGGCGCGCTGGAGTCGCTCTATTCCACTCTCATTCTCATGGCCGTGATCCTTCTGGGCATTTTCCTGACGCTGCTCATCTCGCGCCTGCTCTCCAAAACGGTTTTAAAGGGGATGCCTTCTTCCTTCGTTTTGG
>JAHZHM010000290.1:3437-3977 GCA_019420265.1 Clostridiales bacterium | reverse complement strand
TTTTTTGCCGATGAGATCCTCGCGCACAATGACGATGGTCAGCCCAGCAGGCCCAATGTTCTTCTGCGCGCCCGCGTAAATCAGGCCGTAATCCGAGACGTTGATCTGCTCGGAGAGAATGCAGGAAGACATATCCGAAACGATGGGAATGCCGCCCGTCTGGGGCAGCCTAGTATAATGCGTGCCGAAGATGGTGTTGTTAGAGGTGATATGGACATAGTCTGCCGGCGTTTTGAACATTTCCGGCGTCGTCTCCGGGATAAAGGAGAATTTATATTCCTGGGAAGAAGCCGGGATGATGACATTGCCAAAGCGCTTTGCCTCGGCCGCCGCCTTCTTTGCGAAGGAGCCGGATACAATATAGTATGCCAAATCGTGCTCCGCGCCCAGCAGGTTCATGGGCACCATATCGAACTGCATAGACGCGCCGCCCTGCAAAAACAGAACTTTGTAGTTTTCCGGAATGCCCATCAACTCCCGCAGGCATGCCTCTGCTTCGTCGATAATATCCTGATACACTTTGGAGCGATGGCTCATCTA
>JAHZHM010000290.1:0-3427 GCA_019420265.1 Clostridiales bacterium | reverse complement strand
CATGACAGACATCCCCGTGCCGCGGTAATCGCACATCTCTGCCGCAGCCTGCTCCAGCACCGGCAGCGGCAGCGTGCTTGGGCCTGCCGCAAAATTATAAACGCGTTTCAAACTATGTACCTCCGCAAAAATATTTCAAATTATTCTGTTCTCAAAACCATACAGTTTGATTATAGACCAAAAACCCGATTCCAGCAATATCATAATATGCTAAATTATGATATAATGCCAGAAGGAAATGCGATAAGAAACACATTTCGCCGCATTGTGGAAAAGCAAAAGGGAAACAATATGGATTTATTTCAGGCAAACTTAAAAAAAGAGGCGCCGCTGGCCGATCGCATGCGCCCGCGCACGCTGGAGGAGTTCATCGGCCAGGAGCATATCGTCGGCCAGGGCAAACTGTTGCGCCGCGCCATTTTGGCAGATAAGCTGGGCTCCTGCATTTTCTATGGCCCTCCCGGCTCGGGCAAATCCACCTTGGCCGAAATCATCGCCAACACGACGCATTCCGCTTTCCGCAAGATGAACGCCGTCTCGGATGGCGTCAAGCAGGCGCGGGAGATCATCTCCGAAGCGGAAAACTACAGCAAATTATACGGCGGGAGCACCTACCTTTTGCTGGACGAGTGCCACCGCTGGTCCAAAACTCAGTCCGACAGCATGCTGCCCGCCATCGAAAAGGGCACCATCAAACTCATCGGCAGCACGACAGAGAATCCGCTGGTTGCCATGACGCCGGCCATCGTCTCCCGGTGCCGCCTTTTCGAGTTCCACCCGCTGACCGAGCAGGATGTTCAAACGGCGGTTCTGCGCGCGCTGGCCGACGAGGAACGCGGCTACGGGCAGCGCAAAATTCATCTGGAAGAGAGCGCCCTGCATCATATCGTGCATACTGCAAACGGCGACTGCCGGGCAGCGCTGGGGGCGCTGGAGCTGGCCGTGCTGACCACCAGCCCGAACGAACAGGGTGAAGTTCTCATCGATTTACAAACCGCCGAAGATTCCATTCAGAAGCGCGCCGTGCGCATGGACGACAGCGAATACTACGATATGCTCTCGGCCTTCTGCAAGTCCCTGCGCGGTTCGGATAGCGATGCGGCGCTGTTTTGGTGCGGCCGGATGCTCTATGCGGGCGTCGATCCCCGCATCATCACCCGGCGCATGATCGTCCATGCCTCAGAGGATGTCGGCCTGGCAAATCCGCAGGCCATGCAGCAGGCGGTCGCTGCGGCCCAGGCGCTGGAATTGCTGGGCATGCCCGAAGCCCGGCTGAATATCGCCCAGGCCATCATTTTCATCTGCGAAAGCCCCAAATCCGGCAGTGTAACCGAGGCTGTAGAAAAAGCCTTCTACGATGCAGAGCATAGCTACCAAATCGGCGTTCCCTCGTATCTTCGGGATACGCACTACTCGGGCTCTGAGCGGACGGAGAGCGGAAAAGGCTATCTTTTCCCGCACGATTACCCCTGCCACTATGTTCCCCAGCAGTATTTGCCGGATAACTTGGCCGACGCCCGCTACTATACGCCCACGCAACAGGGCGCGGAAGCTAAAATCGCCGAGGCCAAGCGGCGCAGGGATGCCCTTGCCGCGGATTGGGAAAAGAAACAAAAGTAAGGCCGCAAAAGCAAAAGAGCAAGGCAAATGCCTTGCTCTTTTGCTTAATAGATTACAATCTGTTCTTTGGTTTTCTTCACTTCCACACGCTCTGTCAGCCAGCAATAGTCGCAAACCAGGCCGCCGCTTTGCCGGTATCCGCCGTATCCTGCGAATTTGAGCTCTCCCTTTTTAAAGGACCGCACCCCCGCATCCGCTACTTTGTATTCCTGCAAAACTCCAGTGCAATCCTCCGTCAGCATGCGCATGCTGTCCGAATCCTTGGCCCACATCAGCATACCCACCGTCTGCGAGCCCTCCTCTTTGGGAATCGTGTAGGGCTCTTTGAGATAGACGAAGCAATCCCCTTCCAGCTCCACATAAACTGCCCGCAGATAGACATCCTCATCGATAAACTCACCCTTCTGCCCCCATTTGGCGCAATAGAGATCGCCCACCCAGCTTCGGTTCACATGCTTGCCATAGCAGATCAGGCTTCCATCTGCGGACGGGCTGATGGATACAACATCCTGGTCGATCACCTGGGTTTCCAAAACCTCCGGGCCATCCAGCCTTGCAGAACAGAGGTTGTTTTGCCGATCAAGGAAGTAGAGCTTTTCGTTTTGTATGGTATAAACCGGGCCAAACTCCAAAATCGCCTGCTTTTGCCCATCTGCCGTGACATAATATAGAATGCGCTGATCCTTCGCCTGCTTTGAGATGCCGCTCACATAAAAAGCGCTCTCTCCCACTTCCGGAGTTTGCAGAATATTTCCGTACTTTGTGGCCACCACAAAGCTGGTATCGGTGATTTCATCTGCAAAGGAGACCACCTGCGCAGGCTTTCCCTTCTTCTGGAACAGAATGCTCTGATCCTGCGCATTTAAAATGACGAGCATATGCTCGCTCGGGTTAAAATAACCCTTGATGCGCGGCTCTTCTCCCAGCGCAGTCTCATACCGGCCCACCGATTTTCCATCAAAATAGAACACAGCGCCATCTTTGATCCAGATGCACTGGCTTCCATCACTGGAGATGGCGATGGGCGTGCAGGATGCACCTCCAGGCTCTTCCAGCTTTCTCTGCTTTCCCTTTGCCTCAAAAGCCCAAAGCGATCCATCTGATAAAGCCAGCAGCAAGCTGCTGTCCGATGCGCCGCTCACCCACTCGGAGGTGGCAGCCCCACCCAGCGCTGCGCTTTTTGCATTTTGATAGGTATAGCGGTAGTATTGCCGCTCCCCGCCCTGCTCCACGCAGTAAATCGCGGCTTTATTATAAACCTCGATCACCTCATAGTTCTCCTGATCATAAACGCTCTTCTCCTGGAGCCCCATTCCATCCGCAATCGAGAGGCCATCTTTTCCTAACAGCAAAATATGCTCCTCATCCGGCGTAACGATGCCCCCCACTTTGCCCGACGCATAGACCAACTCTCCGTCGCTGCGCCGATAGATGAGCCCGCCAGATGTATTCACCTGCATATGCACCGCTTTTCTCTCATACACCGGCTCCTGTGCTGCGCCGCCCGCGCAGCCAGCTAAGGTGAGCAGTGCCGTCACCACGCAAATTATCAAAGCAATTCCACGTTTTTTCATGTTTTTCTCTCTTTTCTTATGCTTAGGTTGCTTCCAGTATAAATTGAATTCTTTGTAAAATCAATATTATATCATCTAATTACATTATAATATTATCGAATTATCTTTCCAATTTTGCCATCCTATCTCCCAAATTTGCAAAAAGAAAAGAGCAGGCCGCTTGACCTGCTCTTCTCCTTTCCCCCTATGCCGCTGTTATTTTGCAAAGCCCAGCTTTTTTTGCATCGCCGCAA